>JAFGPS010000210.1 GCA_016936075.1 Sedimentisphaerales bacterium
AAATCATGCGTCATTGGCCGGGCGGGCTTGATTCCCTTTAATCGCCTGTCGATAGCAAAAATTTCGACTATGCCGATAACGATTGGAAAGCTTCTCTCGCCGTCCTTTTCCTTGAGAACTATTATCTGCTGATCGGACATTTCGTTTATGATTATTCGTGATAATTCCGCTGCCACTTCCATTATTGCACCATTTCAGTAAAAGTATTATCCTGATTCTTTTCTTTTATTGTACTAAAATTCGGTCAGTATTAGTTATTTATTTTTCCAGTTCCGAAAGATGTTTCACTATCGTTTCAAGCTGCTCTGTAAGCTGAACAAGTTTTTCCCTGGCCTGAGCGACTACTTCGGGTTTGGCTCTGCTTACGAAATTTTCGTTAGACAACTTCGCTTCAGTTCCTTTTTTGGCATTTTCTACCTGTTCTTTTTGCTTTTGGAGCCTTGCTTTTTCCGCTTCGACATCGACAACATTATGTACAAAAACCTGTATGTCTTCGACAATTGCGGTCGCGGCGTTTTCAGGTTTGGAAATTCCTTCACCTGCACTGAATTTCTGTACATAAGCAGATAAGCAAATTAACTCTGCGTTTTCGTTCAATAAATTTGCAATCGAACTATTTGCATTTGCGGAAACTTCTTCTGCTTTATTAACATTGTATTTATTCTCGATGTCTCTAATGGCACGAACGAGGTTTTGAATAATTGTAACATTGTTTTCCACCTGTTCGTTTATCAATGAATCATTCAATTCGGGCCATTTTGCGGCTACTAAAGCATCGGCTGATTCGGCGTTTGCGATACCTTCAAGTTTTCTTACCGGCGCAATTTCATTTAACTTCTGGAAAATTCCTTCGGTAATAAACGGCACGAAAGGATGAAGCATTCTCAAAACCTGGTCCAGAACAAACGCTAAAACATTCTGTGCTATAGGCTTTTTATCTTCGTTCTGCATTCTCGGTTTTGTCCATTCAAGATACCAGTCGCAGAAATCGTTCCAGAAAAATTTATATAAACTCGATAGCGGCTCATTAAACCTGAAGTTTTCTAAAGATTCCGTTACTTCCGAAACAGTTCTCGCAAGACGCGATAAAATCCACTTGTCAGTAATATCCATTTTTGATGCATCGAATTGCGATGGATCAGTTCCTTCGAGATTCATCATAGCAAATCGTGAAGCGTTCCATAATTTGTTGCAGAAATTTCTTCCTACATCGAATTTTGCGGAAGTATTTGTAACTCGGCCGTCAGGGAGTGTCATCTTCGAGACTGGCATTCTTATGTCCTGAGTATCGGTTGTCATATCGGCCAATGTAAACCGCATCGCGTCCGCACCGTGACTATCTATTGCTACGAGCGGGTCGATTCCATTGCCGAGACTCTTGGACATTTTGCGTCCCTGTCCATCCTGTATCATCGCGTGAATATATACGTCACTGAATGGTATGTCACCGGCACAATATTGTCCCATCATTACCATGCGAGAAACCCATAACGTAATAATTTCACGAGCCGTACAAAGAACATTCCCCGGATAAAAACTCTTTAGTTCAGTCGTATCTTCTGGCCAACCCAAAGTACTGAACGGCCACAACGCAGAACTAAACCACGTATCAAGAACATCTGTATCTTGTTTAAAGCCATATTTATCAAACTCAAATTGTTCGATTGTTTTATCGTCAATTCCACAGACATATATGTCATATTCGCCTTCTGTTGTTTTAACTATAGGCATCAAGGCATCTATTTTAGGATCAACTATTACACGGTCACTTGTACGAACAATATATATTTCTATATCTTCATTTTTCCAGTTACCTTCAGTGTAGCTATCCCAACCCCAATAGAGCAATTCATTTGTCCAATTTTCTTCAGTAAGCGTTACCCGTTTGTGCCATATGGGTATTCGGTGTCCCCACCATAATTGGCGAGATATAGGCCAGTCACGAAGGTTTTCAAGCCATGTCTGGTATGTTTTTTCGTAACGTTCCGGGATAAATCGCAATCTTTTATCAATCAGTGGTTTTAATGCAAGGCCTGCTAATGAATTGACTGGAACATCTGTACCTTTGATTAATTCTTCTTTGAGCGACGAGTCACGAGCGACGAGCGACGAAATCGGTTTTTTTACCGCAATATACCACTGGTCAGAAAGATAAGGTTCGATTGGTACATGGCTTCTGTAACTGTGACCTACTTCGTGAGCATAATCGCGAACATCTTCAAGTAGTTTTTCCTGCCTGAACCATTCAACAATAGCTTCACGAGCTTCGAATCTGTCCATACCGAGAAGATTCTGTGCTTCCGGCTCAGTTGCATCTTCCCAGCCGAACTTGTCACTGATAGAACCATCGGGAGCCATTATATTAATTATATCAAGATCATGCCTTTGGCCGATAGCGTAGTCGTCCGGGTCGTGTGCGGGAGTGACTTTCAAAAAGCCTGTCGAGAATTTTGCTTTTTCGTCTTCGCTATTAGGATCAGGAAGAACTACGTGTTCATCAGCAATGATAGGTATCATGCGGCCAACAATCGGTAAGCGAACTTTTTTGCCAACGAGAAATTTCGCTCTCGGATCGCGAGGATTCATCGCAACCGCTGTATCGCCGAGCATTGTTTCCGGCCTTGTTGTCGCTACTGTAACGTATTCTATCGTGTCATGGGCATCCTGCCCATGATTTTCTTCTGCAATATTTATCCAAAGCCAGTTTTCCAATTCAGCTTTTTCCGGATTTGAAAGAATATAGTTAAGTTGATTATAGAAATCTTTTTCGTCACGAATAATATGATCGTAATATTCACTTTGCCAGAAATCACCGGTACGTCCCAACAATTCATTGGCTTTTGTTGATGTATAAGATTTCCATGAATGTAATATACTCGACAGTTCAAATCCATCGTATGGTTTTAAGACGGCATGAACGTGATTAGGCATAATTACCCAGGCTATCAGGTCGTATCTTTCTCCATCGAAATGTTTCAATGCATTTGAAGTAAGTTCTGCTATCTGTGGCTCACGCAGATAACATTGCCCATGTCCTGCGTTAAGATAGGATTCGACTTTATCATTGTAAAGCTTCGCAAGTTCCTGTTGTTCATGTTTAGTTAATTCACGGCCTTGTGATTCGGCATTAAGCAAAATCTTTTTTCGATCTATTTTCCATTGCTCAAGCACTTCATTAGGCATTGAATCAGCCAAACGAAATGTTACGGCATATAATCCACCTGATTTTGTCCAATGAGGCAGATATGATCCAAATCGTTTTTGCAGGAATTGCTTTTGCAAAGATTGGTTTTGCATGGGCTGGAAGCCCATGCCACGATTTGTGTCATGGGCATCCTGCCCATGAATTTTACTCTCAATATTTGTTTCATAGGAATACTCAGTTTTAAGCATGGGCTGGAAGCCCATGCCACGGGGAATTTCAACAGGGTTTTCGAGAGGGTATCTCATATACCAGAAATGTCCCTGTACTGTTTCGTGTTCGACTTCATCGTCTGCCAGAACTGTTTGTGTTGCAGGGTCCCAGTTGACTAATCTTTTGCCGCGATAAATGAGGCCGTCTTTGAAGAGTTTGAAAAATGTTGCACGTACTGCTTTGGCACAGACTTCATCCATTGTGAATCTTGTGCGGTCCCAGTCGCAGGAGCATCCCATTGCTTTCAATTGTTCTATGATACGAACTTCATATTCGTCTTTCCATGCCTGAACCCGGCTGACAAATTCCTCTCGCTCGAAATCGGTACGTTTTTTCCCCTCTTCGGAAAGAATGCGTTTTTCCACAACAGTCTGTGTTGCGATTCCGGCGTGGTCCGTTCCGGGCATCCAAAGTGTGCTGTATTTCTGCATACGTCTGAAACGTATCAGAATATCCTGCAGCGTATTATTCAACGCATGGCCAAGATGCAGTGGGGCGGTTACGTTCGGAGGCGGAATCACAATCGTATAGGCCTTCTGGTCGTTTTCGGGCGGCTGGGCATGAAAATACGGCTTCGAGTTCCATAATTCGTTTGCCTGTTGCTCAATTACTTTCGGTTCATACACTTTCGAGAGTTGTTCGCTCATAAATCATCCTGTTTCAACGGTTTATAAAAAAAATACCGGCCCCAAAGCAGCCGGAATCTTATTTTATTAAAATCAGCGAAAAAGTAAAGACAATAATGTTTCGTCGTGCGTATTGCGTATCGCGTAATGCGAACATGGAGAATAGGCCATACGCCATACTTAATACGCACGACAAATCAATAATCATGGACGATTATTGATTAATAGAAATATCTGGAAATTATTTGCGGACTTCTTCAAGAATTTCCCATGTTTTCTTACTGCAATCAAGAGCTACGACTCCATCTTTACCTACGAAGTATTGCTCTGAGCCATCAAGCATTAAATTGTATGATTTGCCAAAGAATGGCTTTTCTTTCTTTATTACGCTCTTGATAGCAATGGGGCCATTCATTGTTTGCAACTGCATACCGGCGGATAATTCTTCAATTTTCTTCCATTCATCAGAAACTGTCTTAAAGTAATGTGAATGGACTATTGTAATAGTATTGCCACTTTCAAGAGTCATTTCATAGCATGGATTCATTCCTGCGCCATGCTCTTCAAGTCCTTTGATTGAGCCGGATATTGACATGGCACAATCGGCTTTGCCAACCATCTGTCCTGCAACAACTTTTGAGATTTCTACCATCTTACCATCGGCCCATACAGGAGTATCAGCAGTAAAACATGATCTGTCTTTAACCGTGTACGTGGTAAAAACCCATATATTGCCTTTTGTTATTGTTCCTGAAGAATCAATTTCATCAATTCGCCAGAAATACTCAGTATTAAACTCCAGGGGTCTGAGAGAAGTAAAAGATGTGCTGTTTTGATATAAACTAACTATTACGCCAAGCGAATTATCCCGTGTTGCGTCTCGGACATGCTCAAGACTGGTACCAAGATAAACATCATGTCGTATTGCATCTACTCCTGGAGTCCAGCTTAATGTTGTGGATATAGGAGTTGTAAATCCTCCATTACTCGGATTTGGCATGGAAGCTTTATATTGTTCGCCCGAAGAGAATGACATACTTGCGTAAGATGTATTTCCGTAAGCACCCATATTAATTTTTCCGCCGTTTGGTTGACGTTCTTTTATGAAATCGTCTTCTGGATTACCTGCATCAATACAAGGACTTGTCTGGTAATCAAGTACCCATATATCAAATAGCGGCCAGTATCTTCCACGTTCGCTTTTCAAATGATAGTCACCTTCATCAGGAGCGACAAATAATGGGTTGGAAAGAGTGTTTCCAAGATAAACATCAATCAAAATAATATCATCTTCCATGCAGCTATATTCTGGTAAACAATTTTCAAAATCCAGTCCTTCATTATCCCAGAAAATGCAATTGCTTATTTCAGGATTACTATCGAAGCATTCGATTCCGGTATTGTTATTTACAATTGTGAGATTTTTAATAGTTGGAGAGCTGCCGAGAATATTAAGGATTCCGATTTCACTGTTTCTTATCACGAAGTTCAGGATTTTGCATTTGTCTGTCTCCCCGAAGCAAAACAGTACTGCTATATTGTTAGGATTTTCGATAACAGCGGCATCTTCGGCACTTGTTAATGTAATGTTCTTGCCCCAGAATACTAATCCCTCTCTATACACTCCCGGATAAACCATCACGGTATCACCATCTTGTGACGCATCTATACCTTTCTGGATAGTTTTGAAAGCAGTATTTCTGCTTAATCCATAGTTCAGATCATTTCCAGTTGCGGTATCGACGTAATAAGTTACTGGAATCATAGGTACATCCATGCACAATACAGTCATTTGCGCCATGTACAAAATTTCCTGGTCACTTGGAGTGTATATAGCTCGTATCGTGACTTCTATATTTTCATTCAACTCTCCCAGTGTGAACAATCCATTTGAATCAATTGTTGCAATACCTTCCGGCTCAACTGACCACGTAACTTCATTTGTTAAAGTGACCTGTGTATCATCATCATAGCGGCCAGCCGTAATATATTGTCCGGTTTCATTTTCTTTTACCTGGTGCGGCCCGCTCATTTCGAGCTGTACGAAAACAGGTGGGATATATTCCTGAGCTTCGTCGGCTCCCATATCGACATATTGCCCGATTAGACGTGCATCGCCGTCAATATCATTCTGGTCGGAGTAATCTCTATCTGGATTACCTGAATCGATACATGGTGAGCTTTGAAGTAAATGATAATCACCGTCAATCCACATGTTCTGATTTGTCCAGCTTCCGGGTTGGACGAACATAGGATATGTATCGATATTATTCGGCTCATATTTTAAGATAGAACCATCCGCTACTATTATATCATTAGGCCCGTACTGTATATCGCTGTAATCGACTGATAAATTCCATAGAGCGTTATTTGGTTCGTTACATTCAACAAGAATCTGGCCGCCTTCTAAGGCAAGGTTGTCCCAGATAATTGTATTGTCAATAATTCCATTTTTCTTTTTGAGGTATAAAGCTCCGGCTTTTTTCTGAGAATAATTTCCAGCTATCGTACAGTTGATAATGTCGCTGCAATCATACAATCCGGCTCCGCTTCCTCCTGATATGTTTCCGCTTATGATAGAGTTTATTACCGAGTTGCAATCTGAAAGTCCACCACCCGGGAAAACTTCCGAACTATTACCAGAGATTGTGCATCTATCAACTTCTTTGCAATTATATAAACCGCCACCATAGCCGCGTGCGGTGTTTCCTGTGATTGTGCAATTTTCAAATGAATTGCAATCTATAGCTCCGCCTGCATGCCATTTTGAAGATATATTATTTTGTATTGTACAATCTACGACCGTACCCATGCAATTTGCAAGCCCACCACCAGAGTTATCAGTTGATTCGTTCTTTTTAATTGTGCAACCAATAATAGTTCCATTGCATCCATACAAGCCACCACCTTTGCTTGAAGCTGTATTATCTTCTATTGTGCAATTATTAATATTCGTATTACAATTATATAAACCTCCTCCTGTTCCTGTTGTGCTGAAAGTTGCTTGATTACTTTTAATCAAACAATCATTAATTATTGCATTACAACTATTTAATCCGCCTCCATTTCCTTTTGTTGAATTATTTCTTATCGTGCAATTAATTATCTGGCCGTTACAACTATGCAATCCACCTCCATCTTCACCTCTAGCTCCATTGGATTTAATTGTGCAATTTCTAATAATTCCGTCGCAACCATATAATCCGCCTCCATTTCTTCTTGCGTTATTATCTGAAATCGTACAATTTTCTATTAAGCCATCGCAATTATAAATTCCACCACCATCATACCTTGCATTATTATAATATATATAACATTTATTTATTGTTGCTTTTGTTCCATTCCCATTTATTCCACCACCATAATTAATTGCTCCAGGATAAAAGATATCACCATAAGTAAGTTCTATTCCTTGCAGAACACAGTTTTCATTCTCTTGTCCTGAAAAGGTTACTACAGATAAAGTATCTTGGTTTGAACTTGTTGATGAGTTATACAAATAAATTCTTGTATTTGTTACTACGTCCCAATCATTAGGATCATTTGAAGTAAGAATTATATTTTTTCCTTTAAAATTTATGGCTCCACGGTAACTCCCTTCTGCCACTAAGACTGTATCACCTTCTTCTGCGGCGTCGATTGCTGGTTGGATTGCTTCGTAATCATAATCAAGTCCGGCAGCGTTTTCGATTCCTACAGTGATAGTTTTTCCGGAGGTCATGTTGGCAGAAATTAGTAAGATTACAGTGATGTAAAATGATTGTATTAAAAATCCCCCTATATTCATTTTCGTTTCCCCTTAATGTAAGTTCCTCAATTCCTCGAATCGCTTTATTTCGCTTCAGGCAATAAAACAATAACTTAACTCGCGGCTATATTTTTACAAATATACTTTCTCTATTTTATATATCGAAAAGTCTGAATGCAATAGAAAAAGATAAAAAAGAATTAGTAGGGCAAGAGGATTAGAGAGTTGGAAAGTGGCGGATATTACTGAGTCAGTTGATTGAGCTAACTACTCCTTTTGGGGTATGTAAATTAACTCAATCAACTAATCAGCCAGTTAACTTGAAATTAATCAAGATTCATAGTCATTAAGAATTCTGCGTTGCTTCTTGTTTTGGAGAGCCTGCTCTTGAGAAGTTCAATTGCTTCGACTGGATTCAGTTCGCTGAGAACTCTTCTGAGTCTGTAAACCAATTGCATTTCTTTCGGGTCGAGCAGTAATTCTTCGCGTCTTGTGCCGGACCTGCTTATATCGATTGCCGGGTAAGTTCTTCTTTCGACAAGTCTTCTGTCGAGGTGAAGTTCCATATTACCTGTAGCTTTGAACTCTTCGAAAATAACTTCGTCCATCTTCGAGCCTGTATCGATAAGAGCGGTAGCGAAAATTGTAAGCGAGCCGCCTTCTTCGATATTTCTCGCGGCACCGAAGAATTTCTTTGGCATCTGCATTGCGCCGGCATCGACACCACCGGTGAGAATTCTTCCGGAGTGCGGCATTTCAGTATTATACGCACGAGCCAGACGTGTAATCGAATCGAGCAGGATAACAACATCTTCGCCGTATTCGACGAGACGTTTTGCTTTTTCGATAACTATTTCGGCAACCTGGCAATGACGTGCTGCGGGTTCATCGAATGTCGAACTTATGACTTCGACGTCTTCAGCCGTCCTGCGCTGCATTTCAGTTACTTCTTCAGGTCGTTCGTCGATAAGCAATACGATAAGCCTTATCTCCGGATGATTTGCACTTAACGCATTCGCTATTCTCTGCAAAAGAATAGTTTTACCAGTTCTTGGCGGAGCGACAATCAGACCACGCTGTCCCTTGCCTACCGGTGTAACCAAATCAATGATTCGCATATTCAGTTCATCTGAAGCAGTTTCAAGGATAAAGCGCTGTTCCGGATGCAGTGGAGTAAGGTCACTAAATACAACTTTCTCAGAAAGATTGTCCGGATTTTCGAAGTTAATCGCTTCAACACGAAGAAGCGCGAAATATTTCTCTGAATCTTTCGGAGGTCTGATCTGGCCGGAAACAATATTACCAGTCCGCAGACCGAAACGCCTGATTTGAGAAGGAGAAACATATATATCGTCAGAAGAAGACAGGTAGTTGTACGCCGGGTTTCTCAGGAAGCCGTAACCATCAGGAAGTACTTCCAGTACACCTTCGCCGTACATTAGGCCGTTCTGGCGGATACGTTCTTTGAGAATTCTGAAAATCAAATCCTGTTTTTTCAGGGCGCTGTATTCTGTGATATTATCATTTTTTGCAATATCATGCAGTTCGGCAACGTTTAATTTCTGAAGGTCTGTTAAGTAGAGATTACCTTTTTTGATTCGCTCATATTTGGCATGAGTTGATTCTTCTTCGGTCATCTCGGTTTCTTTGTCGGCTTTTTCTAAGGTTATATCATCCTGGTCCGAAGGAGCAGTTTCAGTTTTATCAGGTGAATTCTGGTCCGTTTGTTCAGCGGCTTGAGCTTGATCTTCTGATGCTTCCTGTACTGTTTCTTCAGACTCAGTTGGATCAGTTATCTCATCATTACTTTGTGTTTTAGCCGAAGTTTTTTTCTTATATATTCTTTTTTTCTTTTTAGCTTTTACGGCCTTTGCCATCATTTCTCCTTTTTCAACCTATTTATTTACGCCGCTATATCCTTGCTCATTGTGAGCCAGGGGCAAATTTATATTATTAAAATACTATTTCCCTGTTTCCCGAAGGAAATCTAAAGGGATTGTTTTTCATCAGCAGAAGTAATCTATTCACTAAAAACGGGCAATATAAAACGATCTGCAATTAACCCCGCTTAACATTCATCCATCATAATGTATGAGAAAATTTCAGCGATCTGCCTGACCAAAGTCGAGAAGTCAGAATTGTTATTTACCGTATTATCGGCGATGTCTTTCTTTTTGTCCAGAGAAATTTGGAAATTTTCACGATTTTTTATGTGATTTTTTTCGAAAAATTTGTTTTTTTTCCGATTTTCCCTCGTTTTTTCATCGCAATCGACAAAAATCAGCTTGTCGCAGCGTTTGTCCCAGCCGACTTCGACTAATAACGGCATATCAAGAATAATCGCTTTACATAGATTATCCTTATTATACTGTTCTATAAGTTCCTCGGTTTTTTGTAAAACTCCGGGATGTATTATATTATTAAGTTTAAATAATAATTCGCTATTATTAAAAACAATTTCCGCGGTTTTTTTTCTATCAATCTTACCTTGTGAATCGATAATATCATTACTGAAAAGTGCAATTACCTGTTCTCGGATATCATTTTCTTCGAGCAGGTCATGTGCGATTTTGTCAGCGTCTATGATTTTGCAGCCAAGTTTAGCGAATTCAGCCGCGACGGTGCTCTTGCCCGAGCCGATACCACCCATGATTCCGATTATTGGTTTTTCATTTTTCATTTTCTCTTTTTGACGAGATTAACAGGATTTACAAAGATAAATAGTATGTAGGGTGGGGTTTGCCCCACCGATTACTGCCTTCTAACTTTAAACAATAATTCTCTTAAAGTCAATCAGGCAAATTAATAATCCCGCACAATAATATTATCCTGACCGACCATATATGTATCCGAATCTTTGATTTTGAGATTATAAACCTTTCCGGTAAATGGTTCCGGTTGTTTGGTTATACTTTTTATTTTAATGAGACCTGCAGCGGCTCGAAGCTTCATACCAGGTTCAAGGTTTCGCGATGAAATCCATCTTCCTGATTCTGACATGAAATAATGCTCGTCAGCTACAGTTATGTAATTACCGTTTTCAAGTATAATATCGTATAAAATGAATGTCCCATTATGTTCCTGAACTTCTTCAACATTAGAACTCTCATTAATACTTTGTCCGGCTTGAGCTTTCGATATTGGTACACTTTTACCATCAATCCAGACTGGTGTTTGCCCGGTAAAACAGCCTCTTTCTTTTTGGGCATAAGTATCAAACGACCATATCTCACCTTTTGTTGTAAATCCGTTACTATCAATTTCATCAACACGCCAAAAATATATAAGGTTGTGTTCAAGAAGATTCGGAATATAAGAGTTCGAATCCTGATACTTAGAAACAAGCACTCCCAAAGGATTCGATATTGTTGCTGCATTAACATCGTTAAAATCTGTCCCCAGGTAAACATCATGAGCAACTGCTCCAAGCCCAGAATTCCATGATAACTCTGAAAATACATACACTTCTTCTGAGCCGTTGGCCGGGTATGGATTGTAGGAATCTTTAAACGAAACATCAGTTTGAAATTTCCAGATATTTCCCTTTGCAGTAATGAGCGATTCATTTACTTCATCTATGCGCCAATAATATGTTTGGTTTTGCTCCAATTGGTTCGTCTCATAATAATTGTAATCCTGTCCCATAGAAACCAGCGTATCCATCGGATTGGATATTGTCGCATCGTTAACATCGTTGAAATCCTTACTGAAATATACATCATGTAAAACAGCTCCCCGACCGGGAGTCCAGCTCAATATAGCATCGGATTTAATATCAACTGCGTTGTTACCAGGTTGCGGATTTGAAGCTTTGCTTAAAAAATGTAAATGCCATGGCGGCGAGAGACTTGCTTCATCGGTTCCGCCATAAGCGCCAATATTGATATAGTCGCCGTTCGGAGATGGCTCTAATCCAATTGGGCTATTCGGATCACCTGAGTCAATACCGCAACTTGTTACATCATCCTGTACCCAGCTTAGCGTATCAGGATTCCATCTTCCTGTTTGTGATTTAAGATGATAATCACCTTCTACCCAGAAATCGTCATTTGCATCTTCAGGTGTACCATTTGGATCCCAATAGCCGGGATCAGCAAAAAGCGGATCAAAACCCATCCATTCTCCTGCGAGAGTATTTGTGCAATAAGGTACATTAATAGAATTAGGTTCATTTTCAATTACACTATAAGTAATATTTAATGTCACATCAGGGCATCCGGCATGATCAGGATAAATTCCCATAAATATATTATTTACCAATGAAGCAAAATTATTCGTGATAATTGAATTCCTTACTTCTCCATTACAAACTCCAAAGAAAATACCTCCTCCATAATATTCTGCTCGATTACCCGAAATAGTACAATTAGTGATATTTACTTCGCCACCAGTGCAATATATCCCTCCTCCTCCTCCTCCTCCATAGTTATTCCTGCAATAATTACCGGTTATTGTGCAATTCATAACCGATAGCATAGGCCATGATCGATCATTACTGTTATATATACCACCATTATAATTATTATTTATCTGACAACGCATAACAACTAAATTGGAATTTGTACTATATATCCCGGAAGACCTGTTTTTAGATATAACACAATCAGCAATAATAGGATTAGATTTTTCGCATAAAATCCCGCGAGAGTAATTAGAAGTTATAACACATTCAATAATTAACGGATCAGAACGATAACAACTTATCGCATGCTCTCTGGCATTTGTAATAGTAAATCCTTCCAAGATAGAATTTCCGTCTTGAACGCGGATGCTATTACGATAATCATTTTCTAAATCAATAATACAATTTTGAGGGCCATTCTGACTTTTTAAGATGATTGATTTATTTATCAGCTTTATATCATAATTGATAATATTTCTATAAATTCCATTTAACAAGATTGATTTATTTATCATATTTATATCATGATTATTATTTCTATAAATTCCATCTGCGACAAGAACTGTATCGCCGTCATTGGCGTAATCAACCGCAGCCTGAATATTATTAAAATCAGCAGGTCCGTCGTCATCGACATAGATAGTATTCGCATCAGTTCTAAAGTTAGCTTTTAGCGTATAGTTGTCATCCGCGATTACAGTTGTATTTGCGGAAATGCAATCCTGTACTTTTCCTGCATAAACAGCCGTACCTGACCAGTTTGTAAAATAATAGTTAGGTTCGGCTATCGCTTGAACAGTAATGTTTGTATCGCAGCCAGTGTATAAAAAATCTCCTTCACCCGGCTCGGTTACAGAACCTCCGTCTGTAGATGAGATATTTAATATATATTCACCTATTGCCCAGCCTGTATCAAAAGAGCTAAAATCGCTGCCTGAAGCTTTAATCCAATAATAATATTTCTTACATCCTTCAACGTCTGTATCATTATAGCTTGTTTCTGTTTGCCAGTCACAAATAGCTGTTGGGTATTCTGTTTCACTATCAGAACGATAAACCTTGTAAAGAGTATCACCATTCATACTGTAAACACTGTCCCAGCTAATATGAACTTTATCTATAAACGCTCCATCGGAAGCTGATATTGTCTTGGGTGGTTTGGGTTTATATTCATATGATATATAGATTTCCGGATTGTTTTGATATATTAAAGGAATGTAAGTCGTAAAAGCGTCCATATCGAGAGGATTACCATGTAAATATAACCTTTCCAGATTTGTCATTTCTGTCAGAGCAGATATATCACGAACATAATTATAGGAAAGGTAAAGGTCTTTTAGATTGGTTATATTGGATAAAGATGAGATATTCTTTATTGTATTAAAACCCAATGAAATATCTATAAGATTGGTAAGCCCAAGTAGTGCAGATATATCTGATATCTGATTGTTGTCCCGAGATAGTGATATTAGATTTGTTAATTCTTTTATAGGTGCAATATCACTTATCTGGTTGTAATACAGATCAAGACTGATAAGATTTGTTAAACCAGCTAAAGGAGAAATATCACTGATTTGATTGTTTGGCAAAGACAGATATTGCATATTCGTCGCAAACTCCAGACCGGTAAGGTCGGAAATCTCAAGGTTATATGCAGAAAGTGAGGTAAGAGCGAGCATATCTGTTGCGTTAGGATCGGATAAGCCGAGTTCTTCCTCTATAGCCGCTTTTAAATTCGGATCAGGAATATTAACCGGCTCTTCAGCTAATGCGGTACTTTGACGGATTAATAACCATGTAAAAAGGCAACAAACCAAAAGAAGTGTTTTTGTTTTCATTTTCCAATCCCTTAACAAATTTATAATGAATATAATGCCGTCACAGGCTACTTACCTGCGGCTAAATAAACACAATAATCCTATCTCTGTTTCTTTAAGGCGGGATTGGGTATAAATATGAATCAATAGTGGGAATAACCCACAAAAAAATATAATAACGACGAAAAATAATAATATAGAATTTAGCCGCCTTGTTTATAAATAATATAGTAGCATATTTCTGGCTTTATGCAAAGAAATTTTGATTAAAAAAAGGTATAAAGCATACTGGATACATAGGAATTGGTGGGGTATAAACTAACAGTTTTTTCGCAAATTTTGTAAGCAATGCTTGTAAGATGGATTTCATATAGGTAAAATCAAGGCGAAGTCATAATATGATATGTATGAACGCAAACAACTTTGAACATTTTTTATGAGGAGATTTATTATGAGAAAAAGAACGATATTAGCACTCTTTATTTGCGCTATGTTAATTGCTTCTACGATTTGTCTGGCACAGCCCCAGGGAACTCGCGGCGGTGCAACTCGTGGTGCTACACGCGGTGGTACCCGTGGCGGAAATATGGGCGGCATGATGGGCGGCGGCATGATGGGCGGCGGCATGATGGGTGGAATGAACTTCGGTCGCGGCGGCCAACCGACTGCACCTGCAGGTCCACCAGCTCCGGTACCAGCGGAAGTTGCAATACCAAGACCATCAGAAGAAGAAGTAGCAAAAATCAATAAAGCTTTAGAGGAATTTGTCAGCAGCAATACTTCCGCTAATAAGGACCTCTTGAAGAAATATGCAGCACTTTTGAAAGTTCAGGTTCCTCGTGACAATCCATGTATTCGTCCTGTTCAATCAAGAGTTCGCTCAGATGAACGTCATAACGCTTTTGTCGAAACCGCGGAAAACGAGCAGTTTGATATTCTGTTCTTAGGCGATTCAATTACAGATTGGTGGCAGCAGGGTGCGGCACAAGGCGGCGGCGCTGATGTACAGAAAAAATATTTTGGTGACAATAAAGTTGCTAATTTCGCAATCGCCGGCGATACAACACAAGGCGTTCTCTGGGGTCTAAAGGAAGGCGAAGGACAGGGACATAGGCCGAAAGCCATCATGCTTATGATTGGTACAAACAATACAGGCAGCAACACAGGTGAAGAGATTGCCGAAGGCGTTGGCGCAATTATTTATGAGCTTCGTCAGGATTTCCCGGATGCAAAAATTCTTCTTCTTGCAATTTTCCCACGCGGCTCAAGTAATAGTGATTCGAACAGAGTCAAAAATGAAGTTGCAAATAAAATTATCGCCAAACTGCATGACGGCAAGAACGTTTTCTTCATGAATATCAATGATAAATTCATGAACGCAGACGGCAGTTTGAAAGGTTTCCGCGGCGACAATCTTCATCCAAATGAAGAAGGTTATGTAATTTGGGCAGAAGCCGTTGCAGATACACTTAAAGGTTGGGCAAAGTAATTTTAAGTAGTATTTTCAGATTAATCCGATTATGGATTTGATATTTTAATTATTACGTTTGATTTCGGATTCTCAATCGTTGTTATGCAGATGGTTGAGAATCCGTTTTTACAGGAGGCTTGATTATGTTAAAGAAGTTCCTTGTATATTCGTTATTATTTTTCCTCACTTCTATTAGTTTAGCCGCAGATGCTCAAGATACTTCTACATGGGTAAAGTTCAGCTCTTTTCTTTACACAGGGACAACTGACATAACAGCCGGCGATGGTGAATATCTTAATCCTATAATTGCTGGATTCTATCCCGACCCATCTATATGTCGCGTTGGTGACGATTATTATCTCGTCAATTCCGCATTCAATTATTTTCCGAGCATACCTGTTTGGCACTCTAAGGATTTGGTCAACTGGACGCAAATTGGAAACGTGATTGACAGGCCGTCGCAATTTCAGATTAGAGGCGGAGATATGTCCAGAGGTACGTATGCACCAACAATTCGCTATCATGACGGAACCTTTTATATGATAAATACCCTTGTCGGAGGACTTAATAATTTCTATGTCACTGCCACTAATCCGAAAGGTCCATGGTCAGAGCCGGTTGCTCTGAGACAAGTAGGAGGAATTGATCCTGATATTTTCTGGGATGATGATGGTAAATGCTATATTCTCAGTTGCGATGATCCAGTAGGTACGCCAATTTACAGCGGCCATCGTGCAATTAAGATTCAGCAATACGATCTCGACCAAAAGAAATTTGTTGGCGAAAAAACTGTACTTGTTAACGGTGGTACAGATATTACAAAAAATCCCAACTGGTGTGAAGGTCCTCACATGTACAAGATAAACGGAAAATATTATCTTATGTGCGCTCAGGGTGGAACAAGCACGGCTCATACTGAAGTAATCTTCAGGTCTGATTCTTTACTTGGGCCATATGTCCCCTGGGAAAAGAATCCAATTCTAACCCAAATGGGCCTGCCGAACAATCGAGATAATATGGTCACATGTACAGGTCATGCCGATATGGTTCAGACACAAAATGGCGAATGGTACGCCGTGTTCCTTGGCTGCCAGCCTTATGACGGCCGCAATTTTAATACAGGCCGCCAGACATTTATGCTTCCGGTCACGTGGACAGACGACGGTTGGCCGGTTATTTTACAACCAAATACGCCAGTTCCATTAACAGTGAAGAAACCAAATCTTCCCGTGGAAAAAGCTCCGGCTGTAAAAACTACAGGTAACATTACATTTACCGACAACTTCGATTCAGACGCACTGGCTTTCCGCTGGATTGGCATTAGAAAACCAGCATCTAAGTGGTATGCAATATCTAAAGCAGAAAAAGCTCTTTACCTTGAACCACGTGCGGACCTCTTGTCAAACCAGAGCAATCCATCATTTCTGGGTGTTCGTCAGCAAAACAATAATTTCGCATGTACAGTAACAATGACCGCTCAAGCTCAAACAACTAATTGTACAGCCGGTCTTGTCGCTTTCCAGGACGATGATAATTACTATGCGATTAATGTAAAAATTGATTCTGGTAATCTTACTGAAGTTTCTTTGGAAAAACCCGCAGCAGGTGGTCGTGGCGGCAGAGGGGGTCGAGGAACACGTGGTGCCGCTCCGGCACAAACTACTCCACAGGTTTCTAAGGAACTTCCTGAGAATATTAAATCAATTGAACTTAAGATAGAAGGTGCAGGCACAGTTACTCGTCTGTACTATAAAGCAGGTAACGGCCAGTTTACTCAACTCGGTAGTGACCTCGAATCATCATTTTTGAGTACTGATACAGCCGGTGGTTTCCAGGGCGTGACCTTGGGTTTGTTCGCTCACAATTAAAATAAATATTTCTCATTAAAAAAGGAGAACATTATGAAGCGCGTATTTATTGCCGTGATATTAGCTATGATTGTATTTTTTGTTATTACCGAGATAAATGCGCAGCCAGCTCAGATGAGGCGCGGCGGATTTATGCAGGCGAATACAGAACCAGCACGTCCAACTGGTATCGAAATTGTACCCACGCTTGAGAAACCTGAAAATGCACGCAAGCTTGAAGAGAAAGACTATGCCGGTTATATCATGGTTTATTTCAAAGACGAAACTCACTGCGGCTATCTCGCAATCAGTAAGGATGGTTATACTTTCACCGACATTAACGGCGGTCAACCTGTCTTTGACGGCAAAATTCTCGCCGAGCAAAAGGGTGTTCGTGACCCTTATATTACCCGTGGCCCAGATGGTGCGTTCTATGTAGCCATGACAGATTTGCACACATCCGGTCAGCGAGCCGGAGTTCGCCAAACACAATGGGAGCGGCCAGAAGCTCAATACGGCTGGGGCAACAATCGCTCGCTTGTTATGATGAAGTCATGGGACCTAATTCACTGGACGAACTCAGCTTTCAGAATTGATAAGGCTTTTCCTGAACTGGCAGAGATTGGCTGTTCATGGGCTCCTTCGATGATTTATGACGAGGATAAGGGGAAAATGTTGATTGCCTTTACCATGAAGATGGGTCGCGGCGTAGACCATATCTACTATGCCTATACTGACGACGCTTTTACAAAAATGGAGACTAAGCCGGAAATTCTTTTTCAGTTCGCAGGTCCGGAAGGAAATCTTCCTGACGATGTAAGAAACAAACTTCATGTGATTGACAGTGACATTATCAAAGTAGGTGACAAGTTTCATCTGTTTTATTCATCAAAGGAAACGGGAACGCCAGGCATTGAACATTCTGTCTCGGATAAAATTACTGAAGGTTATCCTGTCGTACAAAAGAGAATTGACCCGGAAACAATTTCGTGTGAAGCACCTCAGGTATTCAAGCGAATAGGAACTGACGTGTACGTGCTTATGTATGACGCCTACGGTGCAGGTAATATGGGATTCAGTGAAACGACCGATTTTGAAACTTACAAGAACATAGGCCGCTTTAATGACGGTGTAATGAAAGGTACTAACTTCAACCGTCCAAAGCATGGAGCAGTTTCATACGTAACAATAGATGAGCTTAAAGCCGTAAAAGAACACTGGAACGTAGATATAAATCTCGATTAAGGAAAAAAATAAAATATTTTTTATAAAATACTGTTTAAAAGAATTTTTTGCTAAAAAGTGATTCTTGTAAAAAATTTGAAATTTTAATTGATTTTTGAGACCTCTAATAAATTGTGTATCAAGATTAATAAGTTTAATACTGTATTGAATTTTTCAAAAATCCAAAGTTATATTTTTCTTTAGTCAAAATCCGGATTTTAGGAAAAATCCTCTAAATTTGTGTTTTGTTCTTCATATATATTAAATTAGATAACTTTTTCTCTGGACTATTCCATATATGGTCTGTTACAATTCCGACCAGTTCATGGCCTTGGTGCAGTAGCCCAGGCAGAGTTTATCACAATAACAAAAATTATTAAGGAGCAGTGAACTATGAACCAAATCAAACGTTTTCCATTATTCACAATTAGTTTTATGGCAGTAGCAATTATTGCGCTGGCTATGCCTGTATTTGCACTTGATGGGCAAACCGGCATTCACGATCCATCCACACTTATGTTATGCGATGGTACATGGTATACCTGGGGCACAGGTGGTTCTGCGCTGGAATCCGATGACGGCTGGACATGGCGCGCTGGCACCAGATGCCCGGCAAGCGGTGCGGCACCTGATGTTATTCACATAGGCGACAAATATTTCCAGTATATTTCTCACGGAACATTCTTGTGGACCAAGAGTCTTAATCCTGATTCCCCTGATTATGGTTGGACGGTAGAAATCCAGCGTAATATGTGGGGTTATGAATATGATGGCGATTTTATCAATCCTATCGACACAGGATGTTTTCTTGATCCAGTTACTGGTAAGTTCTGGATGACCTATGGTTCTTATTTCGGATTCACTCGAGTAATTGAGCTCGATCCTGAGACTGGTTTACGCGTTGATGATAAATATTACGATGTTGCCATTAACTGCGAAGCAACAACAATGATTTATAACGATGGTTATTATTATCTGTTAGCAACTCATGGTACATGCTGCCAGGGTGCTAATTCAGAATATAATATCCGCGTAGGTCGTTCAAAAAGCCCGACAGGTCCATTCGTTGACAATACAGGTATGGATATGATGATGGGTGGCGGCAAACTGGTACTCGGTTCCAGGGGCTGTAAAATTGGAGCCGGACACTTTGGTCTGATTGACGAAGGACAAGACGTGCAGAAATTCTCATTGCACTGGGAAGCTGACCTCGACAAAGGCGGTGCCAGTGTAGTTGATGTAGTTCCGTTAGTCTGGAAAGATGGCTGGCCAATAGCAGGTGAAAACTTGACGGAAGGTACATATGAAATAGAATCAGTTCGTCACGGTACAGCGCTCGAACTGGCAGTAGAAGGTCGTGCAGTTGGCAGAGAAGCCGGCGGCGGTGGCCGTGGTGGAATGGGCGGTATGATGGGTGGCGGCCGTGGTGGCGCTGGAATGATGGGTGGCGGCGCACGTGGTAATCGCGGCGGTGCTGGAGATGGCGCCGGTCGTGGTGCTCGCCGCGGTGGTGCTGGTGCAGCGGTTCCTGGCGCAGGAAACTTTGCTGGAGCAATGGCCCCACAAGCACAAGGTGCGGCACCTGGTGGTTTCGGTGGCGGCGCTGGAGCAGGAATGGCACGTGGTGGCGCTGGTATGGGCGGCGGCATGATGGGTGGTCGTGGCGGTGGCGGCGGTGGAATGTTTGGTGGTTCCGGTGGCGTTGTTGCTGACCAGAATGCAGCAGACGTTATGGATAGCTGGCCGACAGGTAATATTGATGCAAGATTGGCAGTATATAGTTGCCAGGCTCAACAGAAATGGACAATTTCCCCGGCAGAAGGTAAAGGCGGATACTTAGGCGCACCTTATTTCAAGATTATTATAGCAGGTACTGATCGTGCATTGGCAGCATCTGAAGAAAAAGAACTGGTTACTGTTCCAGCATATACAGGTTCAGAAGAACAACTCTGGCGTATAGAGCAACTCAAAGATGGCTCATATCGAATAATGCCAAAATCTATCCCTGGAACAAGCGAACCAATGGCTCTTTCAGCAATTGGTTTCAGTTCTGTGACATTAGAAAAGTTCGACCCGGAATCTGACAAACAACGCTGGTCATTCAGACAACCATAATCGTTAATTTAATATACGAAATTAATAATCATAAACTAATAAAATTTTGAATTAGTAAAAGGAATAACATATTATGAAAGAACACAATAAAAAGTACATATGGACATTTGTCCTTTTAGCCATTACGGCTGTATTTATGATTGTTAGTGTTCCATGCACCGCTCTAAGTGATCAGGTACCGAAACTTGGAGTCAAAGATTCAAAAAGAATTGTGCCCAATAATATGGGTTTCATACAACGCTGGCTTCTTCTCGAACCGATTGCTGCAAGTGGAGATACGCAGACCGCAGTTCAGGCAACAGTAAAAAGTGGCCATTTTACTGATGAACTTACAATATTACCCAAAGAAGGTGACAAAGTTTCAGTAAACAGCCAGGAACTTACATGGCAGGCTGTTGATACAGACGAATACAATGTTAATCTTTATTATTTTGCAGAACTTGTAGGAACAAATTGCAACAACTCGCTGTTTTGGGCTGTAACTTACATTAACTGTCCCGAAGAAGTAAAAGATGTACGTCTGGCTGTAGGTTCGAATTCTGCATCAGTATGGTGGGTTAACGGCGAAGAAGTCATCGGTATTTATGGCAATCGCTGTACAGTTGTCGATGACGGAGTTTCAAAACGTCTGACGCTAAAGAAAGGTATAAACGTTATTCGCGGCGGAATCATTAATGCAAGCGGTGCCGCAGATTTCTGTGCAAGAATCCTCGATAGTTCAGGAAATCCTCTTAAAGGTTACACAGTAAGTTTAACTAAAGATGCTGCAATCGCAAGTGCAGGCAGTTCTGAATTTCCAATTAAGTTACCGCTCAAATGGAAAGCTTCAGGTAAGCTTCTCTCACCGAAACCAGATGACGGGCATCCTTCCTTATCAGTTAAGGATCCGACAATTGTCTATTACGAAGGTAAATGGCATGTCTATGCAACTTCAGCCATGAACGGCGGTTGGAGCATGCAGTATTTCAGTTTCTCAGACTGGTCAGAGGCTCCTGATGCAATGCCGACATATATTGATGTAAATCCTGGCTTGAGAGGATATCATTGTGCACCGCATCTGTTCTATTTCACACCTCATAAGAAATGGTACTTAGTCTTCCAGTCGCAGCAACCACAGTATTGTACTTCAGATGATATTACCGATGTTACATCCTGGACTGCTCCGAAGGACTTTTTTGAGGGTAAGCCGGCCAGCCTCGGACGTAACCAGTGGATTGATTACCACCTGATTTCTGATGGTACATACATGTATCTATTCTTCACTGGTGATGATGGTCGCTTCTGGCGCAGCCGGACAAAAATTGAGGATTTCCCCAATGGTATGAGTGATCCCGAGCTTGCTATTCAAGACTCTCGCGATAATCTTTTTGAGGGAAGTATTACATACAAGATCAAAGGATCTGATTACTATATGACCCTGATCGAGGCTCTTAGTCCGACACGCTACTATCGTGCCTGGATTTCCAAAGATCTGAATGGCGAATGGACACCTTTGGAAGGTGCCAATTCATTTGATACGCCTTTTGCAGGAAGAAACAACGTTACTTTCGAAGACGGCGTTGAGTCCTGGACAAGGGAGTTCAGCCACGGGGAAATGCTTCGTGATGGTTATGACGAAAAAATGATAATTGATCCCGAAAATCTTAAGTTCCTCTTCCAGGGTAATGATACAACGGCTACCAGCACTCGCGGCGGCCGCGGCGGAAGAGGCGGCGGTGGTGGTTACAACTCACTGCCCTATAGGCTTGGTATTATTACAGCGGAAAAGTAGCAGTAACAAGTTATATAAACATACAAATTAAAAAACAGGCATAACAACATAGTTATGCCTGTTTTTTTAGTAGCCTGATTTTAACTTTCATGTTTTTCAAAAATTTGTATAATCAAATAATTATATTGTAAGAAGTTAAACTTAGAAATGTAAGTTGTGAGGAGAACACTATGAAACGCATATTTCTTTCCATCCTAATCATTTTTATGGCATCACTGATTATTAACGAAGCTGACGCTCAACAGCCCCAAACCAGACGTGGTGGAGGATTCACGCAGCAGGGTATTCAGAATCGACGCGGCGGAACTATGCAAGCAAATACAGAACCCGCACGTCCAACTGGTATCGAAATTGTATCCAAACTTGAAAAACCAGCCAATGCCCGCAAACTCGAAGAAAAAGATTTTGCCGGATATGTTATGGTTTATTTCAAGGACCAGGATCAATGTGCTTATATGGCAATAAGCAAAGATGGCTACAATTTTACTGACATTAACGCCGGCCAGAAGGTATTCGACGGTACAATCTTAGCTGAACAAAAAGGTGTACGCGACCCGCATATCACACGCGGCCCTGATGGTGCATTCTATCTTGCAATGACAGATTTGCATATTTTCGGCCAGCGTGCCGGTTACCGCGAGACAGCATGGCAAAGACCAGAGGAGAAATATGGATGGGGAAATAATCGCGCTCTCGTACTTATGAAATCCTACGACCTGATACATTGGACGCATTCGGATTTCCGTGTGGATACTGCATTTCCCGAACTTGGTGATATTGACTGCTCATGGGCACCTGAGACAGTCTATGACGAAGATGCGGGCAAAATGATGGTTTATTTTACAATTCGCTACAACAATCGAAACGCAAATATGTATTGTTCCTACGCGAATGATGAATTTACCAAACTGGAAACAAAACCGGAAATGATTCCCAACATTGGCGGAATTGACGGCGATATAACCAAAGTTGGTGACAAGTATCATCTGTATTATGTCTCGAGTGCCAGAATACTTCATGCTGTTTCAGACAAAATCAGTACAGGATACGTTTCTGACCCAAATAAGATTAATCCAGACAGAGAAAATACTGAAGCACCGAATTTATTCAAACGCCTCGGAACCGATACATGGGTACTGATGTACGATATCTATGGCGCCCGGCCAAACAACATGGGATTCAGCGAAACCAAAGATTTTGTGAATTATGAGCATATTGGCCGCTTTAATGAAGGCCAAATGAAAGGAACGAACTTCGAACGTCCAAAACATGGTGCAGTTACATACATAACCCTGGACGAGTTAAAAGTTGTAAAAGAACACTGGAATGTAGATATCAATCTCGAATAAAAAAAATATTTTAAAATATTTTTTAATATAAGTTCATTCGAAATTTATTCAAAAATTACATTAAGCTTACAGAAATGCTGATTTACAGAATTATTTGAGACCTCTAATAAGTTATATAATAAAGTTGATAACTATTTTTTCTGTACTGAATATAGTAAAAAATACTAAAACATGTTTAATAATGGCCAAATATTGAGTTTTATGAAATCCTCTAATTTTGTACTTAAATCTTCATATATATTAAATTAGATAACTTTTTCGCTGGACTATTCCATCTACGATTTGGTATAATCCTGCCCAGTTCATAGCCTTGGCAAAGTATGCCAGGGCAATGTTTATCGCAATGACAAATAATATTAAGGAGTAGTGAACTATGAACCCAAACCTGCGTTTTCCAATTTTAACAATTTGTTTTATGGCAATAGCTGTGATTGCGCTGGCTATGCCTGTTTTTGCGCTTGATGGCAATGTTGGTACTCATGACCCTACGACCATCATGGAGTGCGATGGTAGTTATTATGCTTTTGGTACAGGCGGCGCAACGCATGTTTCTGAAGATGGCTGGACCTGGGGCAGCGGACCAGGTACACCAAATGGTGGTGGAATGGGCCCTGATATGATTCATATTGGTGATTATTTCTACATGTATACTGCTTCTAATGTAGGTGGACAACCCGCTTCAAGAATTGTCATGCAAAAGACCAGGAGTCTCAATCCGGAATCTCCTGACTATGGATGGGAACCGATGGGTGTTGTTAACACAACCGACGGCGTAGAGTTCTGTAATGGTATCGACCCGGGATGTTTCTATGATGAAAATACAGGTAAGTTCTGGCTGACATTCGGTTCATATTTCGGCAATATCCGCGTTGTCGAAATGGATCCTAAAACAGGCTTGCGTATTGATATGGATGAGTACTTCAATATCGCAATCAATTGCGAAGCTTCAACTATTATTTATCATGAAGGTTATTATTATGTATTAGCTACACACGGCTCATGCTGCCAGGGCTCCAATTCAGGTTATCATATTCGCACAGGCCGCTCAAAAAGTGTCACTGGCCCATACCTTGATCACGAAGGTGTAGATATGATGCAGGGCGGCGGCAAACTTGTCATTGGCTCAGGTGAACGCAAGGTAGGCGCAGGTCACTTCGGTTTATTTGACGAAGGACAGGGAGTACAGAAATTTTCATTGCATTGGGAAGCTGATTTGGATAGAGGCGGCTCAAGCGTAATCGATATTCTTCCTTTAGTTTGGGAAGACGGCTGGCCGGTTGCAGGCGAATTTCTTGAAGAAGGAACATATCAGCTTCTGTCATATAGCACTGGAACAGCTCTTGAATTAGCTGTAGAAGGTTCAGCTGTTGGTCGCGGTGGTCGCGGCGGCGGTGGCGGTATGATGGGCGGCGGCATGATGGGTGGTCGCGGCGGTGCTGGTACTCGCGGTGCCGGACAAGGTGGTGGCAGACGCGGTGGTGCTGGCGCAGCAGTTCCTGGTGCAGGTGGCTTTGCTGGAGCAATGGCTCCTCAGGGAGCGGCTCCTGGTGGTGCCGGAATGATGGGTGGCGCACGCGGTGGTGCTGGCGGTGCAGCTCGTGGCGGTCGCGGTGGCGGCGGCGGTATGATGGGCGGCGGTATGGGTGGCCGTGGCGGCGGCGGTGCCCCGGTTGCTGACCAGAATGCAGCAGACGTTATGGCAAACTGGCCAACTGGTAATATTGACGCAAGAATGGCAAACTATATGTGCCAGGCTCAGCAAAAATGGACAGTCAGCCCGGCAGAAGGTAAAGGCGGCTATCTTGGCGCTCCTTATTACAAGATTCAAATTGCTGGTACTGATCGTGCTTTAGCAGCAGCAGAAGGAGCAGAAGTAGTAACATTACCTGCATACACCGGTTCAGATGAACAACTCTGGCGTATCGAGCAGCTTACAGATGGCAAGTATAGAATTATGCCAAAAGCTATTCCCGGTACAAGCGAACCTATGGCTCTTTCAGCTATCGGTGCAAGTTCCATAACACTGGAACCATTCAATCCAGAACTTAACAAACAACGCTGGTTATTCAAGGCTCCGTAATAGTGAATCCTAAATAAAAAATTAATAATCATGAACCCCAAAAATTGAAAAGGAATTAAATTATGAATACATACAAAAATAGTTACATATGGATAGCCGTCCTGGCTTTATTTATGATTGTTAGCGTTCCCGGTACTACTTTGTGCGACCAAGTTCCGAAAGTTGACCCGGAAGTTACCACAAAAACTGCACCAAGTGACCAGGGTTTCATACAGCAATGGCTCATTCTTGATCCGCTCAGAGCAGGCGGAGATACACAGAACGCTGTACAGACTACAGTCAAAGCCGGAAACTTCGAAAATGAACTTACAATTCAACCTAAAAAAGGTGATAAGGTTAACGCCGGTGGTCAGGATTATACATGGCACGCAGTCGAAACAGACGAATACAATGTAAACCTTTATTACTTCGCGGCAGAAATTGGTACCAATTGCAACAATTCTCTGTTCTGGGTCGTAGCTTACATTAACTGTCCCCAGGAAGTAAAAGACGCACGTTTGGCAGTAGGTACAAACTCAGCTTCAGTATGGTGGGTAAACGGCAAAGAAGTAGTCGGTATCTATGGCAATCGCTGCACCGTTGTTGATGACGGCGTTTCAAAACGTCTTACACTCAAGAGAGGTATGAACGTTATCCGTGGTGGTATTATCAACGCCAGCGGAGCCGCTGATTTCTGTGCAAGAATTCTTGATAGCGAAGGCAAACCGCTAAAAGGTTATACCGTAAGCTTGAAAGCTGGAAATTAAGGTAAATCTTTAATCTAAATATATGTTCTTGCAAAATCTTTTAATAAAGGACTTGCTCATGAACAAAATCGTGCTTTTCTGTTTTGCCGTCTTTGCACTGCTATGTTGCAATACTTTTGCACTACATGCAGGCGAGCCGGCAAAACAGATACAAGCCGATTCACTCGAAAATACCTCTGTTGATATTCCTCGTTATTTCAAACCTCCTGTATCAAAAGAAAAAGCTCCCGATCCAAACGGATTTATACAACGATGGCTTCTTCTCGAACCGATTCGTCAATCAGGGCTTCGCAGTAATAGTCAACTTGTTGATAGTTATGTCCAGAGAGCAATTAAAACAGAATATTTCCCCAATCAATTCACTATAGTTCCTCATGATGGTGACAAGGTGATTGTTAATGGAGAGGAGCTCAAATGGTATGCTATCGATTCTCTAAGATACGAAGTTAATCTTTTCAGCTTTGCTTCTGCACTGAAAAAACCTACGTATAATGTTGTGTTCTGGGCAGTAACTGTAATCGATTGCCCTGAGGAACTGAAAGACATACGGCTTTCTGTTGGTTCCAATTCAGCGTCAATCTGGTGGGTAAATGGCAAGGAAGTCATCGATATCTATGGCGACCGCCATATGTTACTCGATGATGGCGTATCAAAACGTCTTACGCTTAAAAAAGGGTCGAATGTTATAAGATGTGCCGTAATAAACGCTCCGGGATTAAGTGCTTTTTGTGCGAGATTTCTTGATAAGGAAGCTAAACCGATTCTAAAAGGATACACCATAAACCTCAATAAGATGTAATTTCTTTTAGCTTTGCTCTTGCCGCGAATTATAAATCAATCCGCCTGTTTTATTATAGTCATTCAGAACTGCTTTCGCGTCTTCTCTAAGGACATCTTTTACAACAGCAATACCTCTGTCTTCAAGTGATTGTGCCCAGTTTTCAGGTTTTGGACCTTCATCGAATCCGATTGCTCTTGCGTCTTCGTCACGAGCAGCACATACGACTTGTCGCACACCTGACCAGACTATCGCACCTAAACACATAACGCAAGGCTCAGTGCTTGTCACGAGCTCGTAAGACATATCTGCTTTTGCACCCAGGTCATAGTGCCCGATTTTCTTTTGTGCCAGCGCAATCGCCAGTATCTCGGCGTGTACAATTGAGCAATTAATCTTTTCCACCTGGTTTACACCAACCGCAATCAAACGCCCATCTTTGAGGTCGAATATAGCCGCGCCAAACGGTCCGCCGGTTTTATGTTCGATGTTCATTCTTGCAAGTGTAATAACGAATTGCATACGTTCTTCTATGGAAGAAAATGTTTCTTTTGAATTGGATAGAAAATCTTCCATCCAGCCCGGCAAACGTAAAACTACTTCAAAAGTATGCAATTTCAAACCTTTCCTTTTTTATAACAATTAACATAGAATATGACTTTGTCATTCCGCACTTGATGCGGAATCCAGAGTTTTAAAATTGGATTCCCGCTGAAGTTTATCCCTTGGGGGCGGGAATGACATAGAAAATTAGTCAATTTATACCTTTATATTTTAAGACGTTTATACTTATTACGGCGATGCGCCAAACGTTCCGGATTTTCCGCCTTTACCTTTTCTTCATAGGTCGCGAAGTTACCCTGGAACCATTGTGTTTTGCCGTTACCTTCGAATATTAATAAGTGAGTGCAGATTCTATCAAGGAAAAACCTGTCGTGACTTATCACCATAGCGCAACCCTGAAAATCTATTATCGCCTGTTCGAGAACACGCATAGTATCAACATCAAGGTCATTAGTCGGCTCGTCAAGAAGCAGAAGATTTCCGCCGCGTCTTAACATTTTTGCAAGATGTATTCTGTTTCGCTCGCCGCCAGAACACGTAGAGACTTTTTTCTGCTGCAGGCTTCCTCTTATATTAAACTTTGCGATATAAGCCCTTGATGACGTTTCTTTACCACCGACATCAATCGTGTCCTTGCCATCCGATATTTCCTCGAATATTGTTTTGTCACCATCGAGTGCGTCACGATGCTGGTCAACATACCCG
The DNA here is from genome assembly GCA_016936075.1 of Sedimentisphaerales bacterium. Classification (GTDB taxonomy): domain Bacteria; phylum Planctomycetota; class Phycisphaerae; order Sedimentisphaerales; family Anaerobacaceae; genus JAFGPS01. Next base: position 28,659 of record JAFGPS010000210.1, read on the forward strand.
ATAGAAACGGTTGAGCCCATCTCGATTTGGCCCGAATCAGGTTGTTCCTGGCCGGTTATTATTCTGAATAGTGTTGTCTTGCCGATTCCATTCGGCCCGATTACACCGACAATCGCGTTCGGAGGCAATTCAAAAGAGCAATCATCAATAAGAAGATTATTGCCATAACTCTTGGTAACATTTTTGAAAGTAAGTACCTTATCACCAAGCCGCTGCCCTGATGGTATTTCGATAAATAAATTATTGCGTCTGATATCGTTTGATTCGCTTACCAGTTTTTCGTAAGAGTTTATACGTGCCTGATTTTTCTTGTTGCGTGCCCTAACTGGAGTGTTTATCCACTCCAATTCCTGTGAAAGAGTTTTTTGACGCTGACTTTCTCTCTTTTCTGTTACTCGTAAAAGTTCGGCCTTCTGCTTGAGCCATGAAGAATAATTTCCTTCGAACGGCAGGCCTAAGCCGTTTTCAAGTTCGAGTATCCACTTGGTAATATTATCCAGAAAATATCGGTCGTGTGTTACGATAATTACTGTGCCGTGATATTCCCGCAATGCGGTCTCAAGCCATTGTACTGTTTCGGCGTCAAGATGATTTGTCGGCTCATCAAGCAGGAGCATATCAGGTTTTTCCAGAAGCGCCATGCAAAGCGCGACTCGTCTGCGTTCTCCACCTGAAAGCTGGCTGATTGGAGCGTTATCATCAGGAAGAACCATAGCATCTGAAACAAGGTTAATAAATCGGTCAGTTTCCCAGCCGTCACAGGCATCAATTTTGTCCTGCAAAACTCCCATCTCTTCCATCAGTTTATCCATCTGCTCGTCGGGGAGAGGCTCGCCGAGCATTTCGGATATTTCATTGAATCGGTCAACCAAATCCAGGGTAGGCTTAATTGCGGTAAGAAGATTCTCCCGAACGGTCTTATCCATTTCGAGTTCCGGCTCCTGCGCGATATAACGAACTTTCATTTTCGGCGCAAGTTTCGTATCGCCGTGAAAATCCTTGTCAATACCGGCCATAATTTTCAGCAGGGTGCTTTTACCAGAGCCATTCTCACCTATTACACCAATTTTCGCACCGTAAAAGAAGGATAAGGATATATCATGAATAACTTCCTTATCACCGTATCTTCTACTGACGTTTTTCATTTCGTATATAAATTGTGGAGGCATATAAAATCATTCCTTTTTTGAGTATTAAATATTTTCGATTAAGTCTGAATAATATAAAACAAATCCAATGAATATGTAAAGAATAATCGTGTATAGCTTTTTACTTGATATGTTTTGCCCATCTTATGTATAATCGCTAAGTATGATAGCTGATAAAAGCAAATATCTGTCATTAGAATGGAATTATTAAAATAATGCGGATTAAAACTATATTATTATTTTGTTTAATCATGTGCCTTACGGTAACTATAGCTATCGCGCAGCGGCGAGGTAGTCCCTTCCAGCGAGGAGGAGGCCGCTCTTCCCTGTATGGCGGTTCATCGTTCCAACGCGGCCAATCATTCCGCCGTACCCAGCCTACATTGCGAAGTGAGTTCCAAACGTGGGAAATCGATCCTGAATTCGAGGACGATGTTTTTACTTTCGTGCGAATTGAATATGATTCTTCCCGCTCGGTAGGTTTCTGGGACAGCTGGGACAATGACTTTCCTGATGCCGACTGGAATTTCTCGTATCGTCTCCAGCAATTGACATCGCTTAACGTTTCACCTGATAATAAATTAATGAGACTTACCGATTCTGAACTGGCAAGTTATCCATTTATTTATATGTCCGGTGTGCAGAAAATGGTACTCCGGCCTGAAGAGCAGACAGCACTTAGAAAGTACTTACTCAACGGCGGATTTGTTATGATGAGTGACTTCTGGAATCCTGATGGATGGTATCATGTGCGCAACCAGATGCGAGCAGTTTTTCCCGATAGAGAACCTGTCGAGTTGACACTTGACCATCCGATATTTCATTTCGTATTCGACTTGAAAGAGCTTCCTCAGATTACCGATATTCAGACATGGATTCGAGGGCAAAGTTTTGAATATGATCATGGCTCTTCGCGTGGCGATGAAGCTCCTCATTTCTGGTCATACTTCGATGATAAAGGCCGCATGGTCGCACTGCTTTGTCATAACAATGATTTAGGAGACGGCTGGGAACGGGAAGGGGAAAACAAGGATTACTTCACTGAATGTTCAGAAAAATACTCATACCCTATGGGTATAAATATTATAACGTATGTCTTAACGCATTAAATCATGTTATGTTTATTGCGACATAATATCGTAACAGATAAGCCGCTGCATATATCGCATAAATAGTTTACCGTTTGCAATAACTGGTATTGTCCATGCCGGATTACTTACTTTTCTCAGGGCGTTTTCCAATTCAGTTATTAATTTAAACTCATTCGGATTTGGTTCGACCAGGAACAGGTTTCCTTCTATATCCATACAAACAAGATGCTCATCGACAAAAAGTGCAGTTCCCCAGCCGATTGCGTTGGTACTCCACATTTCCTTGCCGGTTTCAAGCTCTACACATTTGAATGAGCCTTTATTTTGATTGCTTTGGCCGGAATAACAATAAACATAACCATCGATTATGATTGGGTCCGAATGATGAGAAGCAATAGCTTTGTTCTTCCATAAAACTTCAGCGTTAGCTTGAGTGACTTTAAGTGCCTCGCAGCCTGTTCCGTATCCTGATGTTATAAAAACAATCGAGTCGGAAAACGCTGGAGTTGTTGCGTTCACATTGTAACTTGTTTTCCAATTAGTAGTCCATAATTCTGTGCCGTCATCCGGATTAAGGCATGAAAGGCCAGTGCCTTGAAAAACGAGGATTTCATTTGAGTCTTCAATTTTCATCGAAGTAACAGCTGCGTATCCGGCTTCTCCCTGCATCGATTTCCAGATTATATCCCCGTTCATTTTATCGTATGCTATTACGAGTGCTTCGCCGCCACCCTGAACTATTACTTTATCCTGATACACAAGCGGCGAGCAGGAATGTCCCCATTGAGGCTCTTTCCCTCCCGCGTCTTCGACATTCTTTTTCCAAAGCAGTTTTCCATCTGCCAGTGACCAGCATACAATGTCACCGCCTCGGCCAAATGTATAAACTCTGTCTTCGTCTATGTAAGCCGTAGCGCGAGAGCCTGGGCCGTGGCTCGTTCCTGTTTTCGCTTTATATGAGTTGTGCCAAATTAAGTCGCCGTTCTGAGAATTCAGGCAGAATACAAGATCGCTGTCATCGTTTCTTCCGGGAACTACGAGCCTGTTTCCTGAAACTGCAACCGAAGACCATGCAATATTGTTTTTGCCCTGACAGAGGTAATTTACTTCCCAGAGTTTCTTCAGGCCATTTGACCAGTCCTTTACAATTCCTGTAATATTGCTTTTTCCATCCAGGTTTGGACCTCTCCAGTACGGCCAGTCTGCTTCTCCTTTTTCGAGCGGAGGTATTACGCCGGTTGTTTTTGGAATTTTATTTTGTGTACCGATTAATTGTTCGTTTCCGTTAATAGCAATCCATGCTTGCCAGCCGCCGAATACTAATATAATAATAACGAAAAAGGCCGGGATATAAAATATTGGCCGCGTGAAGAATTTCTTTTTTTTACTCATTTGTTCGTCCTTGTTTTTTTGTTGTGATGGTTCTTTCAGCATGAAAATACTGAGCATAAAAAATACGCCACAGACAATATCTACAGCAATCCATAGATTGCGGGGAAAGCCCAAAGGTTTGAGCGGATTGAATAATATCGTGATAGCAATAAAGGGAAATATCAATATTTTCTTTTTGAAACGATGCGCAATAATAGCCGAATTGACACTGGCCGCGGCTACTATAATTTTCAAGGCAGTATAATATTGCCCCGGCATACTCCCAATCGCCGCGAAGAGCATTATCGCGGCAACTACAAGCGGCGATACTATTTGAAATTTCTGTTTTGTCTGCATATTCATTTCAATACACCTGAATTTTGATTAGCTTAACATTTTCAACATTAACATAACCGATTTTTCATTTATTTACAACTTTTTGAACTTGTTTTGCGAACAAAGATAATTCTTTCTATTATTATGCTCTGTATTTGACAAAAATATATTAATTCGATAAACTGCTTCGCGAAACAAGAGTCTTTCAGCCGATTTTCAGGTATAGCCTGTTATTGGTTATAACAGTAAATAACGATTTTATTCAAGGGTTTTGAACCATGAAACATGATTGCCCAAAAAGAGCTAAATATTTGTCAGGCAAAAGGATTCTTCCCAAGCCTATAACTAAAGATTATTCAGTATCAGATTTAATTAATAATGCGTTTAATGCTTATAACTCGGGCCGGATTAAAGATGCGGCCGAGCTTATCGTAAAAGAATACTCCAAAGAGAACGTTACAGTCGGAATGTCTCTGGCAGGCGCTCTTACGCCTGCGGGCATGGCTTCGTCTGTTATACCTTTAATCGAGCATGGCTACGTGGACTGGATAGTCGCGACCGGTGCCAATATGTACCATGATATGCACTATCCGTTCAATCTTCCGCTCTATGAGGGCAGCCCGAATGTCGATGATGTCGATTTGCGCGAAGTCGGCGTAACCAGAATTTATGACGTTCTTTTCGATTATGAAAACGTCCTAATGGAAACCGACAGAAGATTGAGAAAAATCCTGACAAGAAAAGAGTTCCAGAAAGAGATGGGAACGCAGGAATTCTATTATCGTCTCGGTAGAATTTTGGACGAAACCGAAAAGGAAAACAAAATTGGAAAGGTAAGTATTCTCGCCGCTGCGTACAGAGCAGGTGTACCGGTCTTTACATCTTCTCCAGGCGATTCGACAATCGGAATGAATGTAGCCGGTCTCGAAGTTCTCAGCGACAAATTCAAAATGAGAATAAATCCGAGTATAGACGTAAACGAATCGACCGCGATTATTCTCGATTCCAAAGTATATCAAAAAGGCAGAACCGCAGTCATCCTGGTTGGCGGCGGAAGCCCTAAGAATTTTATGCTACAGACCGAGCCGCAGATTCAGGAAATTCTCAGAATAAAAGAAGTCGGCCAGGATTATTTTATTCAAATTACAGACGCAAGAGTCGATACAGGTGGCTTGTCCGGCGCAACTCCTAAAGAAGCAGTCACATGGGGGAAAATTGACCCGGATGAAGTTGAAAAGAGCGTTATAGTTTATACTGATTCGACGATTGCTCTTCCTTTGATTACTTCTTATGTAATGCAGAACACTGAGCCGAAGAAACTTAAAAGGCTTTACGACCAGAGAGAAGAACTGATGGACAAGCTGAAAAAATCATATTTCGAAAATTTCAGTGAAACTGCTCCTGATGAGATGAAAGAATTGGAAGACCTTCTTGATAAGAACATTGATTAAGCAGATAAGATATGGGAAAAAACAAACTTCTAAAACTTGTTGAAAATCATGGTTCGCCGCTATTTATTGTGGACCATAAAATAGTCAGGGAAAACTACAGACGTTTTAATAAGGCTCTTCCGAGAGTTCAGGCTTATTATGCGGTCAAGGCGAATTCTGATCCGGCAATAATAAAAACCCTGTTCGATGAAGGCTCGAGTTTCGATGTTGCCTCTTACAACGAATTCATTCAAGTATATAACTTAATAAACAAATGGCGAGAGAAGAAAAAAGAGTTCTTTATCTGGGACAAAATAATTTTTTCCAATACGATAAAGGACAGGGACACTCTCAAAAAAATCAATAAATACAAACCTCTTGTCACTTACGATAATATCGAAGAGGTAAAGAAAATAAAAGACTATTGCAGTAAAGCAGGTCTTGTTCTAAGGCTGAAGGTCCCTGATATAGGTTCGCAGATTGAAATGGCCTCCAAGTTTGGCGCCGAGCCTTCCGATGCTTCAATGCTGATAAAAAAAGCTTTCGATTTAGGTATGAAAGTGGAGGGACTGAGCTTTCATGTGGGAAGTCAGTGTACGAATTTTGAAAATTACGTTACGGCTTTAGGCATAGCTTCCGGGATTTTAAACGAAGCAAGAAGCAACGGATACGACCTGAATATAATCGATATAGGCGGCGGATTCCCTGCACTTTACGATTCAAATGTCCCTCGCTTCGAGAAACTCGCCAGAGTATTGAATCAGGAATTCGATAGGCTTTTCCCTGATGATGTAGAGATTATAGCCGAGCCGGGCAGATTTATAGTCGCGACTTCGGCGATACTCATTTCTGAAATAATCGGTAAAGGCAAACGTGACGGGAAAATTTTCTATCACATCAACGACGGCGTATATCACACCTTTTCAGGCGTTGTTTTTGACCACTGGATCCCGAAATTTCACACTTTCAAAAGTGGTAAAAAAGAAATTTGCGCAGTTGTAGGCCAGACATGTGATAGCTTCGATAAAATTTCTTTAGCAGAGAATCTTCCCGCAAATTTGCAAATTGGAGATTATTTCTACACTGAAAATATTGGCGCATACAGCATAGCTTCCTCAACAAGATTCAACGGCTTCGACGGAGCAAAAATCCTGCACATAAATAAGTAGTTCTGTGATGCAATGTTACTTATTTCAGGTTGAGGTTTTGAAATGTTCAAGAAGAGCAGGAATCTGGTCGATTGTTAAAAACAATAGAGAAAGAACAGCAATAATCCACATTGCGGGTTTTATTTCTCTCGCTTTGAGCAGGATAGTTTTGATAAGCACGTAAGAGACAAATCCAAATGCAAGTCCTGTACTGATACTGTAACTCAACGCAATCATAACAATAATAATAAAAGCAGGAAACGCTTCTTCAAGGTTGAAGAAATCGATATTCTTAATTTCCTTCATCATGAACAATCCCACCATAATAAGTGCTGGAGCTGTCGCATATGTGGGAACTACTCCAACCAGTGGAACAAAAGGTAAAGCCAGTAAAAATGCAACACCTGTCACTATCGAAGCCAAGCCTGTTCGCCCACCCTGTTCGATACCTGTGGCGGATTCTATATATGACGTTGTAGTTGATGTTCCAAGTGCAGCACCGAGCATAGTTGCAATAGCATCAATAGTCAGCAGTCTGTCCAGACCTTTTATCTGACCTTTTTCATCCACCATTTTTGCCTGATGACAACATGCGACCAGAGTCCCAATACTGTCGAACATATCTATAAACATCAAAGTAAAAATACTGCCCAACAAAGAAAATTGCAAAGCGTTAAGAATATCGAGTTTGAAAGCTACCGGTGCGATATTGAGATTAAGCGATATTAGTTTTTCCGGCCTTTGTATCTGGCCGAAGAGAGCCGCCAGAAGCGTAGCAAATATAATTCCGATCAGTAATGAGCCTTTTATTTTCTTAGCTTCGAGGAAAACCATAACCATCAGTCCTGCCAGGCCAATAAGGACCGTACCGGTTATTTTTCCTGCTGATACGAGAGTAGCGTCATTGTTGACTATCAGCCCGAGGTTCTGCAACCCTATGAAGGTTATAAACAGACCGATTCCGACCGCCATTGCCGAAACTAATGACATCGGAATAGCTTCGACGAGCCTTCGCCGCAGTCCTAAAAATGTAAGTATAAGAAAAATCAATCCGGAAAGAAACACTACTCCCAATGCGGTTTGCCAGCTAAGCTTGTCACCGATAACCAGTGTATAGGCGAAAAACGCATTTAGCCCCATGCCGGGCGCCATTGCGATGGGAGCACGAGCGAAAATTCCCACGAGAATTGTAGCTGCCGCACTGACTATGCATGTAACCGCTATCAGAGCGTTCTGGTCCATACCTGCTGCTGAGAGGATATTGGGATTGACAAAGATAATATATGCCATTGTCAGGAACGTTGTAATGCCCGCAATTACTTCTATTCTTATAGATGTGTTTTTTTCTTTAAGTTGAAAAAATGAATCATTCATTTACAAACCTCATATTTAATCTTGTCACGTTATGAAGAAAATGGTTCTATGAATTATATGCTATTGTTACCTTTTTACAGCGAGGTTTCAAATAAATTTTTAAAACCAAGAAGGAAATGGATATCAAATAAAAGCCGGAAACGGTTAAATAATTACATAAATACTGCTAAATCCATGTCCCTTTGTCGCCGATAAAAGCCTTGAAAAGCCAGGCTATTTTCCATAGTTTGTAGGGAAACAGTCGCGTAAAAAATAAGACATTTGTGGAAACTACTATGAGATTTTTGATTGCCGAAGATGATTTCGCAACGCGAAGATTAATGCAAAAATACCTCTCTGATTATGGAAATTGTGACATTGCGGTAAATGGCATCGAAGCCGTGGAAGCTTTTAGGCTTTCTTTGGATGAATTTAATCCATACGACCTGATTTATCTGGACATTATGATGTCAAGGATGGACGGCAGCAAAGCTTTACAGGAAATTCGTAAAATCGAACTCGAACGCAACATAGAGTATAGCAATTATGTAAAGGTAATAATAACTACCGCTTGTGAAGATTCCAAAAATATTATAGGGTCATTCAGAGAAGGTTGTGAAGCTTATCTCGTCAAGCCGATCGATAGAAAGAAACTGATTCGTGAAATGGCAAAACTCGGCCTCATCGTGCTATTCAACTAATCAGTTATTTTGCTTGTATCTGGCAGCTTTTTAAAACTGTTCAATAAAAAAGAATCTTCCTCTTTTTTGCGCTGCTTTGGATAACTAATCATTATAAACACATTACCCAATATCTATAACATGGCCAAGGATAGTATGATTACAGGCGTTACAATATTGCCTCTCTCCAATACATACTTCTCGGAATTCGGTTCCTTGTAGCCGGCAACTTTCGCTCCCGCCGGGTATTTCTTCACGTCATATTCATGGTCACTTGATAATAATTTACCAAGGGCAGAAAAAGTAAATGGCATATCGTCGTATCTTAGATATCAACTTCCCAGCCTGGTCTGTACTTTTTGTTTATAAGGATTTCTGCTTCGGGAGCGTTTGT
>JAFGPS010000211.1 GCA_016936075.1 Sedimentisphaerales bacterium
ACAGTAAACACAATAAAATACGAAGAAACCGAACATTTCAAGATATATAAGAATTTCCTTCTAAATCGAACAAACAATCAATAAATCCATATTTTTCATATTGACAAGTTAGATTTCTCTATTTATAAAATATATTGTCGAGTAAAAATAAACGGTTATAATCTGGGATATTAATAATAAAAACCATATAATAACTGGATAGCAATGCATCATTGACAATGGAAGAAAACATGCATAACAAAAAACAGAAAAAAGAGTTTACTGAAATACATCAGATAGTTGCTAAACTGCCGAGAAACTACCTTTCACTATATGCGTTGTATTCAACAGGGGAGCAAGCATTTCTTGATTACCAAAAGCTTCTCATACAGGCAACCGAAACATCAGATACCGACGAAAGAACACAGTTGATTATTAAGCGTTATCAATGTAGAGATATCGCTGTCGTATTTTCACACCTATTCATGGAAGCCGTAATATATGATTACGGAGCAATTAATACTTCTGATACGTATATGAAAAAATATGTCGACAAATTGGACTTCTTGGCCAAGTGGGTAGTTATTCCGAAATTAATAACAGGATGCTCCTTCCCAACTAACTCCCAAGCATTTCAATTATTATCAAAGCTCAAGAAGGCAAGAAATGAACTCGTTCATTTCAAAACCCGGAAACGCGAAGATAATAAATCTTCGGAAGGCGTTGAGAATATCTTTAGGGATGAGATGGAGATCAGTGAATGCTTCGATTGTATGAGCGAGTCATTATCTGAACTCTGCAAACTTGATGATCAAAAATGGCCTTTATTTAAATGGGCCTTCATAGAACGCTTGATTTCGAAAACATACAATGATGTAAGAGAATCAGCTGCTAAAGATATAAGGCGATTGCTTGGTATTAATCTACAATAAGATAAAAGGGATAATCCCAAGTTAAGTTTATGTGCTTTAGAATTATTTGGAGAAATAGTTTGTAGCCAATTTTGAAAAGCGTATAATTATCTGAAAGTGATAATCATTAAAAAGGGGGTATCATATGAAAAATGTACTTATTGCAATATTTCTTTTCACTGTAGGTTGTCAATCTATGTCAAGAATAGGTATTCAAGAACAAACTGGCTTCAAAGAGCTACCATTTCCTAGTAACTCCTTATCTCCTGGACAAATCGTTGAAATATATTTATCACCAGAAGATAAAGTTGAACTCAGCTACGATCCAAACATACCCAAAGACAGCATTAAAACATCTTCAGGATGGGATATTTCCATTGAGAAGAAAAAAAAGTTAACAGCAGGTATAGAGATACAAATCAAAGGGATTTTTAAGAGCACTTTTGGAACAGATTCTGACCGTGATGTAAAAGTAAGTTTCTCTGATATGAAAACCTGTCTAATACCTAAAAGTGTGATTTATTCAACGCTAAAAAAGAAAATTGAGGAAAATGACAGTGGAGTGAAGGATCTTTTGTCAAAATACATCGCAGAAGGAACACAATTTGACGTTATTACAACTACTCTAAGCGCAACAGTTTCATTCAAAGTTGTTGATTCTTTGAAGGCAGAAGCAAATACAAGGACAATGGTTTTTAGAGAATCAGACAAAAAAGAAATTGAATCCGAAACGGTAAAAAATGCATTATTAGCTGATAATCTAAATGCAAAGTTTGGCCTTAGTGCATACTACGACTCAAAACAAAATAAAACCATCTTGGGAGAGAATCTCGTTATAGGAATCCATCGTGACACTCGTATGGTATCTATCTTAATGGATGATTAAATGACGACCTTTAAGCATACTGAGCTGGGCAGTTGTCAGGCAATGGCGTCTTGCAAATCTATTGCAAACTTCATTTTCAGTAATACAAATGGCCGCATTTCCTTATAATTCATATTTGTAAGCTTTTGATTTGCGGCATTGCGAAATACAATCTCAATTATTTTATTCGGCTATAAATTCGATTTTAAGGCCGATAACTAATCGCAATCAAAAAAGGACATGGCTAATTCTGATTGAAAAAAAGGTTATTTGTTACTTTATTAAGTTGAAAGTGTGGATTGACGAAATATTATTTATGAAAATGGGCTGATTTTGATTACAACTTGAAGGACAAATTCTATGAATTTTAATACTTTAGAAAACCAGCAAAATCAGAAAACTATTGCACATAACGGTCAGGAAAAAGAGTTATTAGATATCAATCAACTCTTCGAGGGATTTATGAGCAGTACCATTTTTGCTATTGCGATAATAGATAAAAATCATAAGATAATCAGAGTAAATCCCTTATTCGCCAAGTATTTCAAAAAACCTATTGAGAGTTTTGTCGGGAAGTATTGTTATCTGGAATCCGAAAAAAGTGAATACATTTGCTCACATTGTCCTGGTATAAAAGCTATGATATCAGGTAAAACTGAAGTAGCTGAAACTCAAGGGGTACGGGACGACGGCAGTCATTTTGACGCTCGGATTTGTGCCGTTCCGTTTTATAACTCAGACAATGAAGTCGCTGGTTTTATTGAGATGGTCGAAGATATCACGAAAGTGAAACAAGACGAAGCACGGCTCATAGAATCAGAAGAAAAGTATCGAAAACAATTTGAAGGAGCATTGGATGCTATTTTTCTGGCTGATACTGAAACGGGTATTCTGATTGATTGTAATCAGGCGGCATTAAAACTGGTTGGCAGAGAAAAAACTGAAATCATTGGTCAGCATCAACGAATACTTCACCCTTCTGATACTTTTGATGGAAAATTTACAAAAGAATTTGAAGAGCATCTAAGATGCGATGAGAATAAAGTTATAGAAACAAAAGTTATTACCAGGGATGGAGAAAATAAAGATGTTGCGATAAAAGCCTGCGTTATTGAAATTAACGGGGAAAAAGTGCTACAGGGAATATTTCGAGATATTACAGAGAATAAACAAAAAGAAAGAGAGTTTCAGAAAGTACAGGAAGAACTTATAGAAGCCTCTCGCAGAGCGGGAATGGCTGAAGTAGCCGCAGATGTTTTACATAATGTCGGCAATGTTCTAAACAGCATCAATGTAACAACAACACTGATTAAAGATACACTTTCCAAATCAGAAATTTCCAATCTTAAAAAAGTTACTGATATGATTGAAGGACAATTGGGTAATCTTGATGAATTCTTTAATAATGACCCAAAAGGCAAACATATTCCTGCATACCTGAAAGAAGTAGTACTGCTTTTAACTCAAGAACAGCAAGATGTAGTGGAAAAGTTGAAAACGTTAATCGAAGATATTAACCACATCAAAACGATTATCAATATGCAGCAGGAATATACCAAAGTACTGGGAGCTGAGGTCACCATAACGATAGAGCATGTTATAGAAAGTGCCCTTCGTATTAATCAGGCAAGTTTAAAACGTCATAATATACGTTTTGTAAAAGAGTGTACTGACTTGGACGAAGTGAATATTAACAAAAATAGCGTAATTCAGATACTGGTAAATCTTATTGCTAACGCAAAAAATGCGCTTCTCGAAAGCGATGTTATTGATAAAGTACTAACAATTCGATCTTATAATCATGATGACAAACACTTGCGAATCGAAGTTACTGATAATGGTGTTGGGATATCCCAGGAAAATCTAACAAAACTTTTCCAACATGGCTTTACAACCAGGAAAGACGGCCATGGATTCGGTTTGCACAGCAGTATCCTTGCCGCCAAAGAGATGAACGGTTCTCTGACAGTTCACAGCGAAGGATTAGGACATGGAGCGACATTCACACTTGAATTACCTCTTAAATTAGCAAACACATGTTGGATAGATGACAAGCCGATTAAAATTTCTTAAAACAGGTCTATTCGAATCTCACTAACAATAGCTTAAAATGTCCTTTTGGCAACTTCCCATAACTTATGAATAGAATTTCATTAGTTTTACGATACAGAGATGGGTGAATAAATTGGCAGTTCTTATTTTACAAGGCTATAGGTTTCTTTTATAATCTTCCCTGTGAATAAAATTCGGATTAATTCAACGTAAAACCTTGCTCATGGAGCACACGAATGTATCGCAAAGACAATCCTAATCAGTTAAAATATGAAAATTACTACAGGTATATCAAATATTTAAAAGCGATTATAGCAGTGTATTTTTGTGTTTTTTCGTGTACAGAAACTTATGGTAAAACAAAGACTATTTTCGATGATTTCTATGAGGGAAACTTGCGAATAGAAACAACTATAGCGGCCGGGCTTAGTTACGAAGACCACTCAGATCGCAAGGGAGATTATTATTTTGCAGATTCGATTGAGTACGAATGGCCAGTCTATAAACCAATGTCAATGGGTATAAGATACTATCCCAAATTCATATATTTACAGTCCGAACATGAAAAAGGCCAAAGTGATACAGTTTATGCACAAGCTTGCGGTTTTGTTTTTCGTTTTTACCCAAACAAAAATTTCAAAGGTCTATTCAATGAAATAGGTTCATCATTAATGTGGAATGAGTCATTGTATAATTATAATGCCTCTCATATCAATATCCTGACTGAAATAGGAATTGGTTACAAGTTCGATTCAAAATTACATTTGAGCCTGAAAATCCAACACATATCAAATGCTAATATGAAAAGCCCCAATTACGGAATTAATGGACTTGCTCTATCTTTAGGTTTTACTTTTTGATATGTTGAACATGAATTACTATTGCATAAAATCGCGCATTTTTCCGATATATAACTGATGGTACAAATAGACTTAACAACCAAGCCATGCCCGTTTTGTGCTGAAACGATTCAGGCAGCGGCGATAAAGTGCAGATTTTGCGGCGAATTTCTAAATACAACAAAGGCGCGTGCGCTTCTGGAAGAACAGAATAAAGAGGACGAAGTTGACACAACAGAGGAAGAACTTGAAGATAGCGATTTACTTTTTGTGGGCAGGCCTTCGCTTTTTGGTCTTACATCGACATTTATCAAGTCAGCGATTTTTATTGCTATTATTGCTCTTATTATCAAATTTCCAATCGAAGAGCTTATTAATGGTAAAATGGGAATACTAATTAATAAGAGACTCATGGTAACAATAGCATATTACAGGATTATGGCCGGCTGGGTGCTTATCGGCATTACAATCTTATGGCTTTTAATCAAGGCAATTAATCTCAAGATGGTATATTACGAGATTTCAATCGACAGAATCGAATGGTGTAGAGGGATTCTTGACAGGAAAGTGGATAATATTGATATGTTCCGCGTAGTTGACCTGAAACTTCGCAGGAATATTATCGATTGCATTTTTGGTATTGGCAGAGTAGTTTTGATAACAAACGATAAAACCGACCCGGAATTTACATTCGAAAAACTCCGCAATAGTCGCAATTTATACGATATTATCAAGAAAGCCAGCCTCGAAGCCGACCGCAAAACCGGCGTTGTACATTTGGAATAAAGTTACGTTATCTTTCCTTCCTTAACTGTATTCGTTTATTTTGAACTATTAGTATCAGGTTCATCCGGGATATATTCCAGTAATTCTCCCGGCGTACAATCCAAAACTTTGCAAATACTTTCCAATGTAGAAAAGCGAATCGCGCGCGCTTTGTTGGTTTTCAGTACTGATAAGTTGTTTACGGCTATGCCTGTCGCTTCGGAAAGCTCTTTTAATTTCATACGCTTATCTAAAAGCACATAATCCAGTCGAATATTAATCATTTTAAAATCTCCTTTTAGACAAGTGTTTTCGATTCTTCAATAACAGATAAAATCCTGCTCATAATATGACCTATTCCTATTATTATTAATACATGAGATAATTTGATTATTATGTTTTGAAACAGGAATAGTGATAAATCCTGTAATGTGATTGCTCTAATTAGTATTGTGAATTGCATAAAATCTATATATATTCCTGTAGCTGTAAGAAATGCATATAAGTAAAGAAATTTATCTAAATTCCTCAGAGTCCAACCTGGACGCGAGTCTTCTGAATACAAATACTTTATAAATCGAGCAACACCAAGCACAATTAATCCAAAACAAAGAAATGAAACAATAAGAATATATATACTTTGGAGTAAATGAAATGTATAGTTTTCTTCTAATCCTGTTGATAACGATTTAAACCATATGAAAGCATAAATAGGAGTAATCCCTATAAGCACCCAACCGATAATTTTTGCTGCAATATGATAAAATTTTAGCAAGCTTCTGTTTTTTTGAATAAATTCGTTCATTTTGTTTCTCCCTATACAAGTGTTTTCGATTCTCCGATTACAGGTAAAATCTTACTTATAATATGACTTAATCCTATTATTATTAATATATATGCTAATGTGAACACTATTGCTGTTGATAAAGTTGTTAGTTCATTTGATGAAACTCCATTAGAAAATAGTCCTGGACGTAAAAAATCAACAATTCGTCCTGCTATTAAAAGTAATGCATATATATAAAGGAATTTATCGAAATGTCTGAGGCTCCAGCTCTGTTGCGATTCTTCTGTATATAAGTATTTGATAAATCGTGCTAAACCAATCAGAATTAATCCAAGGCATAAATAGTAAATAAAAAAATTTCGTATAATTAATAATAATAAATATGTATTTGCTTCAGAATCACCTCTGTCTGGTTTAGAATAAATCGATAAAATAGCCAAAAAAGGAGTTATGCCGGTCAACACCCAGCCAAGAATTGAAGTTACTAAATGATAAAACTTAAATAATCCCCTGTTTCTCTGAATGAACTCATTCATATTTTTCCCTTTCAATTATGTTAAATGACAAATAAATAACTATATATATTATTATTTACACGATAATCATGTATTTGTCAATTAAAAAAAGGATATTTTAAAATTTTTTTTAAGAAATATATTATTTAAGGTTTTGGGGAGAGGGATTATTTAATACTTTAAGGTATTTGCTTCATGTTTAAGCAGTCTTTTTTTGAGATTTTTGCCGCCGATAGCTGTGAAACCACCTAATTTACCATCACTTTGGATTATTCTATGGCATGGAATAATTAGGGGAATAGGATTTCTCGCAAGAACGTTCCCTACTGCTCTCGAAGCTTGTGGGTACCCTGCTTTCTGAGCTAATTCTTTGTATGTTGCTGTTTGGCCAAACTTGATTTTTTGGCATGTATTAAGAATACTTTTTGCAAACTCGCTGTATCCATTTAGAAATACCGCGTTATCAGTATTAAAAACGACGTTTTCGCCTTCGAAATAGGCTATTATCTGTTTTTGCAGGTTTTGGAAAAGATTCTTGTCGAATTTCGCTTGCGGGAATTCCCTGAGAAAACAAGCTTTTATCAAATCCGGCTCTGCTACTGGAAGGAATGTACGGCAAAGACCTTGCTCGGTACCAGCCAGGCCAAAATGGCCCCACTTAGTTTTGAAAATTACATAATTCATTATTTTTATCTAAAATAAGGTATAAATCTGATTATAATCAGCAATTTTATTGACGCAAGAGCGAAATTTTGTTAGATATATTAGTTTTCTCTAAAATCGCCAAAGTATATAAGTATAAAATCAAGATTTAGAGATATATGAAGAGTTTTGAACTCAGAAAAAGATAATATATTATGTCGCTTGATGAATTAAGAACGAAAATAGATGAAATTGACCTTCAGCTTATAAAGCTGCTCAACGAGCGTGCTCGCGTAGTAGTAGAAATAGGCAAGCTCAAGAACGAAGCTGCAAAACCAATTTACGCGCCTGATCGTGAAAAGGTTGTCCTTGAACGTATTCTTAGAGCAAACGAAGGTCCTTTACTTGATAGAACCCTAACCGCAATCTGGCGTGAGATGATGAGCGGCTCGTTTGCATTGGAAAGACCTTTGCGAATCGGCTATCTCGGCCCTGCAGGAAGTTTCAGTAATACAGCGGCTATGTTAAAATTTGGTCAGAGTGTGGAATATGAACCGCTTACCGATATTGCGAGCATATTCGAGGAAGTAAGCAAAGGACATTGCGATCTTGGAATTGCTCCGGTTGAAAATTCCATGGGCGGTGGTGTAATCGAAACTCTCGATGCACTCATCGAATCAGATGTAAAAGTTTGTGCCGAAGTATTAATGGCAATTCATCAGAATTTGTTGGCAAATTGTTCCTTAGATGATATCGAAGTAATTTATTCGAAGCCTGAAGTTTTCGCACAATGCCGCAATTGGCTCAGTTCGACTTTCAAGAATGCTCAAACTATAGCAACCGCATCAACAGCCAAAGCGGCACAAATGGCAGCTGAGGAACCTAAAGCGGCTGCGATTGGTTCATATACAGCCGCGGAATTATACGGATTGAAAGTAATTTACGAAAATATCGAAGATAATGCGAATAATGTCACCCGGTTCCTTGTTATCGGTAAAGAAGATGCAAGACGTACCGGCGAAGACAAAACCGCAATCCTGTTCAGCACATCGCACAAAGCCGGTGCTTTAGCTGATGTACTGGACGTTATGAGACGATACGGAGTAAACCTTACAAATATTACATCAAGGCCCAGTAAGAAGCGAGAATGGGAATACTATTTTTTTGCTGATTTCCTGGGTCATAGAATGGACGAAAATGTTATTGATGCTCTTGAAGCTTCTCGCAAGCATTGCCTCCAATTATCTATACTGGGAAGTTACCCGAGGGCAACTGAATTAATATAAAAGAAATTGAATTTATCAGTTCAATATTCAATGTTGAATATTTGAATGAGATTTTTTAGGAGAATATTATGAGAAAACCATTTGCAGCCGGAAACTGGAAAATGAACACGAACAGAAAGACCGGTGTTGAGCTTGTCAGTAGTTTGGCAGAAGGTGCATCGGATTTAGCCGGCGAAGATGTAACTGTAGCAGTTTGTCCGCCATTTGTTTATTTAGAATCAATTATTAAAGCTCTTCACAATTCGAACATAGCAGTTGGTGCCCAGGATTTGTATTTTGAGTCGGATGGTGCATTCACTGGAGAAATAAGCGTTGCAATGCTCAAGGATATTGGCTGCACATATTGTTTATGCGGTCATTCTGAGCGACGTCATGTAATCGGTGAAACAGACGAATTAGTAAATAAAAAAGTTACTGCCGCAATAAATGGAGGCCTCTTGCCAATATTATGTGTTGGCGAGCTGCTTGAAGAACGAAAATCAGAAAAAACAAACGAAGTAGTTACAAGACATCTCGAAAAAGGCTTAGCCGGTCTTAATGATGAAAAAGTTCTGGCCGTTACTATTGCATATGAGCCGGTTTGGGCTATCGGTACAGGTTTGACTGCTACGCCGGAACAGGCACAGGAAGTACATTTATTTATCAGGAATCTGCTTTCAAAGATGTATAATGAAACAATAGCCAGCGAAATGCGTATTCTTTACGGCGGCTCAGTAAAACCTTCCAACACTGCTGAATTAATGGCTAATCCTGATGTTGATGGTGTACTGGTCGGTGGAGCAAGCCTGAAAGCAGAAGATTTTCTTGGAATTATTAAAGCTTCTGTGCAATAATCTATAAGTGTGTAATACAAACTAAATTAATATATATATATGAATATAGGGAAGTACTATGATTGATTTTCCAATATTAGCGATAAGTTTTTTTTGGAACCTGATTGCAGTTCTGTTTGTTATTTGCTGCGTTGTACTGATTTTGATTATTTTAGTTCAAAAAGGTAAAGGCGGCGGTTTAAGCTCCGCTTTTGGCGGCGGTACGTCTGGCGGAATTCTCGGTACAAAAACCGGAGATTTTCTCACATGGGTTACAATAGTACTTGTCTGCGTTATGTTGTTATTTGCAGTGCTATTGGCTAAATATTACAAGCCTACTCCTACTGAAATACCTGGTGCTATGGGAACTACAACATCACAAGTTCCTCCTGTTATGCCTCAAACCTCCACTTCAGGAGCAAGTTCATCGGATAATGGAGTATCAGGGGCCCCGGTAACAATGATAGAAGAATCAGATTTTGTGGAACCTGAAACATCTGCCGAAGTTACGACAAATACAGAGGAAACCAGCGACTCAAACCAGACTGGTAACTAAGTAGTAAACTCGAAGGTAGTAAAAGGCCTTTTATATATTTCGGGAATTATCCTGAAAGAGTAAATTATGATAAAAAGTATGACTGGTTATGGTCAGGCGCAAGGTGACTTTAATGGTTTTAGTTACGCCGTCGAAATAAAGAGTGTCAATAATCGATACTTGAAGATATCTGTGAAATTACCTGATTTGCTTTCTTTTCTCGAAGATGATATCGAAAAGCTTTTGAGAAATAATTTGTCACGTGGAACAGTAAACTTTGTTCTTCGACTCAAAGATATATCAGGTAACTCGCTCTTTGAAATAGATGAAAAAGCTCTCCAAGCAATTGCTGAAAAACTAAATAAAGCCGTTTTAGCAACCGGTATTAAAGGAACTTTCGATATCAGTAATCTGTTGAATCTTCCCGGGATTGTTCGTCCAATATCACCTGATAATAAAGAAATCAATATAATAAAAGAAAAGGTATTGAAAGTTAGCAATTTGGCAATGGAACAGCTTAAAGAAATGCGTACTATTGAAGGTAATTTTCTCGAAGCAGATTTAAAAAAACACTGCGATGCGATAGAAAATGACCTGCAAAAGATTAACGAAAAAAGCCCCATTGTTATACATGAATATGCAAAAAAACTCAGGCAAAGAGCAGATATGCTGCTGGCTGAAGCAAAACTCAAGCTTGATGAGGAAACTCTCGCACGGGAAGTAGCTATATTTGCTGACAGGTCAGATATTTCTGAAGAAATTGCAAGATTGGATTCACATGTAAAGCAATTTCAACAGTTCTGCCAGACAAATGAGCAGGCAGGAAGAAGGCTTGATTTTATCAGTCAGGAAATGCTTAGAGAAGCAAATACAATAGCCAGTAAATCCTCCAACGGCGAAATTACTGCCTGTGTGGTAGATATAAAATGCCTGATAGAAAGAATAAAAGAGCAAATTCAGAATATCGAATAGAGTAATCTTTCATCTGAAAACATTTTTATTGAAATGAATGAAATAAACGCAAAAAAAGGGAAAATAGTTATTATCAGCGGCCCGTCAGGTGTGGGAAAGAGCACTATCACTAAAAAGATAGTGGAATTGATTGACGAAGCTTCCCTGAGCGTTTCAGTAACGACCAGACCGAAAAGTATGACAGAAAAGGATGGTATCGATTATTGGTTTATTTCCAAAGAAGAATTTCAGAAAAGAATTAAAAACGGAATGTTACTGGAATATGCCAATGTATTTGGTAATATGTATGGTACACCGAAAGATAAAGTTGATGAAGCACTTGAAGCAGGTAAAATCGTTATCCTGGAAATAGACGTTCAGGGCGGAAAACAGGTAAAAGCAGTATATCCTGACGCGATAATGATTTTTATTTTACCCCCAAGTGATGAAACACTGTCTGAACGAATAGAAAATCGCGGCAGAGATAGCTCAGAAACGATTGAAAAAAGATTAGACGGGGCAAATGCTGAAATAGCTTCGGCGAAGCAATGTTATGAATATTTGGTTGTGAATGAAGATTTACAGCAGGCAATAGATGAATGTGTACAGATTATTCAACAATTAAAAACTAAAAACATAATATCCTAAAAATGTAAGTTGAGTAAGAAATATTAATATTTAAATCATATTTTTAAGCAAGAGATGAAAAATGATAGAAGAACTTAAGAGTGATGAAGTAATCAAAAAAGTTGGTGGCAAATATAAATTAACAGCACTGGTTCAAAAACGACTCGGTGAGCTTATGCAGGGAGCCAGGCCTTTGATTGAAGATACTGAAGGCAGGACTACAATAGAAATAGTTTTCCAGGAAATCCTGCGTGATAAAATCACCTTTTCTGATGCTCCTTCTAAACAAAAACAGATTTTTGACAAAATTTAGTTCATGAGCACTTTTGGATAATGCTTGACAACAAAAATATCTTGCTTGGTGTTACAGGTGGAATTGCCGCGTATAAAGCAGTTGATTTAGCCAGTAAATTGAAATCAGCCGGCGCGAATATTAAAACTGTAATGACTCAGAACGCATGCAGATTTGTCGGGCCTTTAAGCTTCGAAGCTGTAACTGGCTCATCTGTATTTACTACGATGTGGACTCCCCCTGAAGAGTACAGGATAGGCCATGTAGCATTATCCGACTGGGCGAATATTGTAGTTGTAGCGCCTGCATCTGCTAATATTATAGCAAAAATCGCAAACGGCATCTGTGACGACTTTCTTAGTACCTTTCTTTGTGCAAGTTGGTCTTTAGCAGCACAGGGCAAGGCAATTATAGCGCCTGCGATGAATATCAAGATGTGGGAAAATCCGGTTGTGCAAAGAAATATCGAAACGATAAAAAAAACTGGTTTTCAATTAGCAGGCCCGTCACAAGGACGCCTTGCATGTGGAACTACTGGTATCGGAAGAATGTCCGAACCAAAAGAAATACTCGAAGTTATTGAAACAATAGCTTCGGATATTGCAAAATAGTGAACAAAGTAACAAACACGAGATAATAAGATGCATATCTTAATTACAGCCGGGGGAACAAGGGAGTATATCGATCCGGTTCGATTTATAACCAATGCCAGCAGCGGCAGAATGGGATATGAACTGGCAAAAGCTTCTCTGAAAGCCGGTCATAAAGTTACACTTATCACAACTGTCGATAGGAAAACTCCTCTCACAAATAAAGCCAATATTGTTAAAGTCCAGCGCGCCGCAGAAATGTTCGAAGCAGTGAAGAATCATTTTGCAAATTGTGACTGTTTGATTATGGCCGCTGCGGTAGCTGATTATACCCCGGTGAAAGTATCAAAAACGAAAATAAAGAAACAAAAAAGCGAACTTGTAATTAAATTAAAACCAACTGTTGATATTCTAAAATGGGCAGGACTTCATAAAAACTCCGAACTCCGAACTCAAAACTCGAAACTCAAATCCCAAAGGCGTTTAGTTGTAGGTTTTGCATTGGAAGATAAATATCTTCTACAAAACGCACAAAATAAACTCATAGAAAAAAAACTCGATATGATAGTTGCTAATAGCATCGACGCTATTGACAGCATTAAATCAACCGTTCATATAAAAACAACTGTTTCTGACTGGCAAACAATAGAAAATACATCTAAATCCTCAATTTCTAAAAAAGTAATTAAATTAATAGAAACCTTATTTTAATATATACCTATTTCGGTTAAATTAAAATATCCAAAACCATATTCATATTACTTATATTGTCAATATCCCCCAATATACATACAACTACATACTCCACATGACCAAATTATCCCCATTTTACAGCACTTTTCATGCTAACATACAATATCCACACGCACACAGCCCTTCTTCTCAAATTTAACAGGCAAATTGTGTGTTTATATAAATATATATATTTTACCAATGCCAATAAATTGTACCCATGTTACCTGTTTTTATATTGCTTATAACTATTTATATATACTGCATTAACAATATTTCCATAGTTTTTGTAAATATAATTAAGAAATCTTATATGTAGAATTTTACTTCAATATATTAAATATTTTCTTTTTCATTAGTTTTGTATTGTAGAATACTGTGAATTATTGATTTGTATTAGTTATGAAAAATGCAGTCTAAAGTTCTGCAGAAAATGAACTCGTATTAAGCAATTAATACTTTAAATGAAAAAAGAGGTATGGGTAGCATGAAACAGAAAGGAGAAGAGCGATTAGATAAAAACCATATTCTTTATTTATAAATCTGGAGGATTATAGGAATTGTTATGAAAAGATTTTTTTGTTAAGGAGAACGACCATGAAAAGAACCATTTATTTATCAACAATTATTTTGCTTGTTTTTAGCCAGTTTACGTGTTTATATGCAACAACAACTGGAGGAACCAGCGGAACAACAGTACTTTCAACAAATAACGTCACCTCACTAAACTCTCAAACTATGCAGGGACAAGGTTATGGGTATGGCTACGGTTATAGTGAAGGCGGCGATTCATCTTCAAATGCCGATGCCATAGCTATCAATGGAGATTCTATTTCTGAAGGCGGCGACGCTATAGCTTTGAGTGAAGGTTCAGATTCAGTAGCTTATATTAGTACAAATTCAACATCGAATTATGAATCGCGAACACCACCTGTATCAATGCTTCCGCCATATCTTCCAACATTTGCTCATGGCGGCTGGGGTACAATACAAGGATATTTTCCTAATGGACCTACCACCAATAACCAAATGTACGAACGTGCATTTTATCCGAATAGTAAACTCGATATGAAAGAATTGAAGGGAGTAATGAATTCCCTGTCTTATGATAGCCCACTGGGCTTGTTAGGAGGCATTCTTAACGGTGTGGGTACTATATTTGGTGCACCTGATAATTTTCATCACGGAAAAGGATTTGATATAGCAAACTCAATTGTGAGAAAACGAAGACCGAAAAATCTACCCTTGTTTATTATGATTGATTCAAATATAAATAGGGATTATCTTAAAAACACAGGATATACATATGTTGGCAAAATTAGCTTAGAGGGAAATGCTGAACGCAACTGGGATCAGGTTTATAAAGCAGCTATAGCTGAGGTTTTACCTTGGGATGTCGACATACTGCTGGTTTCTGGTGGCATGAAAGGTGTTACAGTAGGTACAACTACGACTTTTCCTTCAGCCGCTGGTGCATTCGCACAAACTGATTATTCCGTTACTCTGCTTGGAGGTAAATCTACTGGTATCACAGAAGGAAAAGGTGAAGCAATGGTTAGCGGAGAATGCTATCGTTATAATCCACAGGCGGCACAAAGAATGTCAATCCCGCAAGAATTTTACCAGAGAATCCATACAAACTTAGCTGCTAATAACATTGAAAATGCACCACAGATTAATAATAACATACAATCAGCTCCTGCACAAGTTTCCGTGCGAACCGTAACTCCGGCAAGGACTAATGTTCTGACTCAACCTCAGGTTCAGGCCCAACCAAATAAAATCCAGGCTAATGTACTACCTCAGGTCCAGACACCAGTACAGCAACAACCTTACCAGGGAGTAACAGTCAGCCAGGAGCTATATAACATGGCTGGTTTTTAATTCTTAATAATGAAACTTTATCAATAAAATTATTTTAATGAAATCAGTCTTTAATAAATGAGTGAGATTGATGCAACTAATGCGTAGTTAATGTAATGAAGAGGAGAAAGGAGGTTTTGAAAGAACCAGAAAAAAACAAAATCACTGGGGGATAAAAATGTAATGTTTGATTACCGGTATGTGGCCGGTAATCTAAAGGATTAACCAATTTATTAAAAGGAGTTTGAAATGTCAAAGAAAGTATTTATTTTTGTCGCAGCGATGCTATTAATCACATCAGTAACTATGGCAAACACTGTCTTGCCTCTGGCTGGATCTGTTACACAAATGCAGTCGTTTAATATCGGAGATGCATTAAATAACGGTATGGCATCTGTAGTCGCTCTTACTCATGGTGACACAGGTGGATCAGTTATTCAATCAATGAACGTAGCTAATACACAAAGCTCACCATGCGTTGCAAATCCATGCTTCAATTTAGGATGCTTCAATTCATGTGGAGTCGATGCAGTTGAAACACAGGTTGCCAGTCTTGATCAGACAGCTTCAGCCATGGGAGAATGTGGCATTATTAATGTGCAGACATACCTGGATGCAGGTGGATTACAAAACCAGTTTATCGGTTTCAGCACCTCTACAAAATATCAGGATCAATCACTTGGTCTGGCCGCACAGCAGGTCTTAACAAGAGGCGATGGTTCTGGTGGCGGTATGGCAGCAAACGATGCCTTTTTGTCACAAACTCAGGCTGGCGCAAATGCCGGTGGCAGCGTTTTTGAATCTTCAACAATTGATGCTTGTCAGGTAAGCAACGCAGGTGGAGCAGCAAATTCCACAGCAGCACTGGCATCAACAATGGTTGCAGCAACTTCACAGCTTCAACAGGTTCAATAATAATGTGACGATTGCTAAAACAGCATTTATTGGGAGCCCTCGTTTCCTATTTCCTGATAGTATTTTCAGGGCTCCCTTTTTCAATTTTTTGCTGCTTAACAATTTACAAGAACTCAAATAACAAGGAGTTAAATAAAATGTATAGAAGTGTAACGTTTTCATTAGCGATTCTTCTTCTATTAACTTTTACAGCCAGCGCCAATGATATTGGTCAGTCGCAGCAATTTGCTGTTAATTCAATCAATATTGGCAGCGTAACAGGCGCCTCGTCCGGTTCTGTAGCAAGTTTTAATACGGCACCTATAAATACAGTTCAAACGCTTTTGGAAGATGGCGGCGGTACTACATATATGCAAGTATCAAGTTCCTCACTTTCACAGGCAGCCGTTACTGTAGGTATGTATGGTGATTATGGTTTCGAACAAAATGCCGTTACTGCAGGTACACAGAACCAATCTTCATTACCGGGTTATTTTTCATTGGGGACACAAAACCAGAGTCTTGGTGCAGTGTTTTCACAGAACACAATAAACAATGGAGCTTTTGGAGCTACAATTGGGACACAAAATTTCATCGGATCAGGGGGACAAGTTATAACTACCCCATATGGAGTTAATGTAAGTTTTGTAGCTGTAGGAGTTGATTCGACAGCAGGTGTATTAGTTAACAGAAGTCTTACGATTAATCGCGCAGGGCTTTAATAAAATAAAATCTATTTATTATATAAAAAAATTCTTTATTTGCTCCATAACAATGGAAAAGATGATGCAGAATATTTTCTCAATAATCTGGTCGCAGGGAGTCTTAAGGTGAACCTTTTACAAATTATTAATTGGTCTTTAAGGCTCCCTTGTTTTGAATGTTTTGTTAGGTTTTTGAAAATTAATAATCCATCAGAAATCGCAGGGAAGCACAAAAATATAGACACAGATTAAAAATTGGGCCAAAGAAAAAAAAGGACTTTTTTCATGGTCGAGTCCTATGAAGCTTCAGGGTAAATGGCTCTGGAGCTTCTTTTTTTTATATCCGACAATTTTCTTCCCTCTGCTGAAATATATTTAAAGTTTTTCATATCTCAGAACAGCACGATAAAGACCATTGATACGAACACCTTCGATAATAGTCGGCGAGTACTTATCATTTCTCGGCTGGAGACGTATCGTTTTGTCCTTCTCGAAAAAAACTCTCTTAAAAGTTGTTTCGTGCGGATTCGTAAAACGAACAAAGCAATCATCACCGTTATGAACTTCTGTTGCAGGAGAAAATACGACGATATCACCTTCGTTGAATTTTGGCTCCATAGAGTCACCTACAACTCGAACAGCAAATGCGTTTGGATCATGCAAATCCGGACATCGAACATAATCATCAGCTATCCCGACTGGATAATCCAGGTCATTGAAATCGGTAGGATAGCCTGCAAGAACTTTATTAATTATAGGTACAAGATGTCCCGGAGACAAAATGGATTTATCTTCCTTGAGACCCAGCTTGTTTTTGGAAAGAACTCTTTTGAGATTCGTGGTTTTTGTTTTATTATCTATGATATTTTGTACAATCTGCCGCCATTTTTGGTTTTCCGCTTCCTTTGATTCAAATTCCTGACGAATATCAGCGGGAAGACCTTCCAAATGAGCTATATGCAGAAGCAAGCCCTGTTCAAACTTAAGTACCTTTTCAAGTTTTGAGAGCAAATCATCACTCGGCGGATTTTTCACCCTTTCTGTTTCGATAGTTGAAAGATACGGTTTTGAAAAGCCAACTTTATTGGCGACTTCGTCAAGCGTTAGTTTCAGTTCTTCACGCCTTTGTCTTATGATTTGACCAAGTGACATAATAAATCCTCAAATTAAAAGGTTCTTATTCAATTTCTATCAATTCATAACTACTACTACCCAGACCGATATTTTCCGCATGCCTGAGTTGATGGTTCGGATCAAGTTCATTGTTTCCAATCAGGTCCTGTAGCTTGCTGCCAGTCTTGTTCTCAACCAAATCAAGTGCGGCTTTATCTACTGAGACTGGGTCAGTCGAAGCAACAATACCGATATCATCCACAATCATTTTCATATTCGGCGTACCAAAACAATCACAATCTTTTGTGACTGACATTACAAAATTGAAAAATACAGCTTTTGACTTCTTGTTCTTCAATACTCCAAAAGCATATTCAGCTATGCTTTGCTGAATCACTTCTGTTTCCATACCCCAGTTGCATTCAACCGCGTTGAATCTGCAAAAAGCCATACATTCAGCACAGCCTATACATTTATCCTGGTCGATATGAGCATGTATTTTTCCCAAAGTAATCGCGTCAGCCGGACAATGCTTGAGACATACGCCGCATAGTTTACAATTATTACCTATACTGAGCTTAAGTGAAGCATGTTGTTGGAGTTTACCTCTTTTACTGGCACAACCCATACCAAGAGTTTTGAGTGTTGCTCCGAAGCCGGAAGCGATATGCCCTGTAAAATGAGCTATCGAAAGAATTGACTGGCAATTTTCATACTCGGCGCCAATATAGACTTCCTTGTTTAAAGGGCAATTTATCTCAACAGAAGTTTCCGTTGCTCCGAGCAGACCGTCAGAAACAATGAAAGGAACTCCAAGTGTTTTCAAATTAAAATCATGCTTGTCCGCAAGAACCATATGATTTACCGCATGGCTTCTGTTTCCAATGTATAAAGTACTGGAATCAGTCACAAAAGGAACTGTTCCGAGATTATGCAGCTCATCTACAAGCCCTTTTATACAAGGAGCGGGTATATGAGTATTGTTTCCATCTTCACCAACGTGTACCTTTATCGCGGTAAAATCATTCTTCGCAAAGCATTGAGAAAAATTGCCCGCGATGAATAATTTTTGGGCCTTGTCTGAAATTGCTTTTTCGCCTTCTGAGATTGAGGCTTTAATAAAATATACTTTGGAACTCATTGAAACTTCTTTCTTTGACAAATATAAAAATAACGCATGATAATATTATAAGTTAAGCAATCATCATACAACTGTAAAATATTATATAGGTATAATTTTCTTATGCAAGTTTAATTGAAGAATAAATGTTCTATCAGGATTTTGATTCCAAGAGCAATAAGAACAAACCCTCCAAGTGCTTCTATTTTGTTCTCGAAAAAATGCCCGAATTTCTTGCCTATATATACACCCATATATGATAGTATGAAAGTTATAAGACCGATAATAATGACGGCTACGATAATATTTGATGCAACGAGAGAAAGTGTAATACCAACTACAAGAGCGTCTATGCTTGTCGCAACAGATAAGGTCAGCAAAACAAGAATATTCGAAGGATTACAATTTTTTTCCGCCTCCGCGATTTTAAACGCTTCGTAAATCATCTTTCCACCAATAACAGACAAAATCGCAAATGCAATCCAATGGTCGATTTCCTGGATATAAGATTTGATGGAAAGTCCGGCCAAAGCCCCGATAAGCGGCATAAATGCCTGAAAACCGCCAAAGAAAGCCGCCATCCTGAAAGCGTGCTTTACATGAAGCTGTTTGTATGCGGCTCCGCTTGCGACTGAAACCGCAAAAGCATCCATTGCAAGACCAACCGCAATAATTATGACTGATATATATTCCATAAAAGCTATTATATTGATATTATTCCGGAATTATATCAAAAACAGTAATTTCAGGTTTTGCGAAAAAACGTATCCTTGGCGGATAAGCATCCATTCCAAGGCCACGATTTATATATAAAATAGTTTTGCCGAGCAAATATTTTCCAGATTCATATTTTTTGCCTGATTTTGACATTGTAATTATTGCACCGTAAAACGGAAGAGCTATCTGGCCGCCGTGTGTATGCCCGCAGAGATAAAGATCAACAGTGTAATTATGAATATATTTAGCTAAATCTGGGCTATGGAAAAGAAAAACGTTATAATTTTCACTCGACAGTTTTTTTAGTAAACCATCGGCATACCATCCTTTATCGCATCTCAATCCCGAAATAGTGATAGTTTCATTATTTTTTTCCAGAGAAACGGTTTTTGTGTGCATAATCTCAAAACCTGTTTGCGAATAGTAATCCAATCCCGGCCAATGCCCTGTTTCCCAATTGCCATAAACAGCAAACTTACCTAAAGGGGCTTCAAGATTTTTCATCGTCTCTTTGAAAACAGGCAAATAAGAAGGTCTATTTATGGCGTCACCTGTAAATACAATTATATCAGGTTTCAAATCGTTTATGATTTTCGTAATTTCTTTCTCATTTGCAGGTCTTTTATCACAGTGTAAATCGGAAAATTGTAAAATACGAAAACTCGTATTTTTGAGTTTGTCTGTTGGAAGCTTAATATTATTCACTTCTATTTTGTAAGACTCGATAAAATAGCCATAACAAAAACATACGATTCCGAAAATTGCTATTAAATGAAGTAAAATAGTTCGCTTTGTAAAAAGAACATGACGTTTTCTTTTTCGTAATTTGTTATATACAAAAAAGCTAAACAGTACAGCTTCACCAATATATGTAAAAGCCACTACCCCAATGAATAAAATTAATACGATTATTTCAAGTATAGGCATATGATATTATGCAATAAGCTCTAAGGCATCGCTGACGTCCATGCCGACTTGTATTCCAAGTTCCATAGCTTTTGTATTGACTTTAGTTACCTTGCGGTTGCAGAAGCGGTCTAATGTACCTATAGGATTGTCGGGTGTACTCTCGACTAACGCCGCTGCTGCACCGTAACCCTGGCATGCTTCGATGTCAATTGCAGGACAGGCAAGAAAACCTTTCGAGCCGGTAACTACCAGTATACTGAAACCCTCCCACTTTGTTTTTACACCTTCAACCAGACCATTTTTAGTTTGAAATGTTTTCGTAGTTATTTCCATATATTTCCTTTCAGACCGCCTTGCCAAGCAGGCCGGAAATTTCCGAAAGTTTTTCATCCAGCAATTCTTTTGTCTTGGCTTCAATGTTCAAACGCAGCAAAGGTTCTGTATTGCTTGGTCTGCAATTACACCACCAATCCTTGAAACTTATTGTAACACCGTCCAACTGGTCAATCTGGCCGTCGCTGTAGAGTTTTGTAAGTTCTTCCATCTTTGCCTGTTTGTCTTCCACTTCAAAATTTATTTCCCCGCTGGTTGAATATTTTCGCAGTGGTTTTATAAGCTCGCTTACAGATGTCTCAGAACTGCTGACAATATTTATCATATGTACCAAGGTAATCAAACCTGAATCTGTGTAATAGCTATCACGATAATAAAAATGGCCTGAAACTTCGCCGCCGAATATTGCATGCGAATCACGAAGCGCCTTTTTCATATAAGCATGTCCTACCCTTTCTCTTCGCGGCGTGCCGCCATGCTTGATAATTTGTTCCATTACTATCCTGCTGCTTCGTAGGTCATATACAACAACCGATTTGGATTCTTTCTCCAGAAAATATGGAACCATCAATGCGGTCATCAAATCGCATCCGATTGTTTTGCCTTTTTCATCAATCATCATTAACCTATCGGCATCTCCGTCAAAGCAAACACCGAAATCACATTTATTCTTTTTTACAGTTGATTTTAATTGTCTCAGATATTTCTCAACAAGTGGATTCGGCTCATGCTTAAATGTTCCATCATGTTCAAAATTAAGTTCTATGATTTCTATTGGTAAATCACCGAAAATCGCAGGAACCATTTTACCTGCCATACCATTGGAAGCATCGACTGCAATTTTAAGCTCTTTAATATTCGGCTTGAGAAACTTCAGAACATGATTCTTATATTCTTGAGTCAGGTCCTGCTTGACTACAGAGCCGAGCGACTTGCCCTTTGTATGCAGCAAAGCCAAAGCAATATGCTCGATATCTTTCAAGCCTGTATCAGCTCCGACCGGCTTGGCGTTAATACCAGAGACTTTGAAACCATTGTATTTAGCAGGATTATGCGAAGCCGTAACCTGCACACCGCCGCATGTACCAAGATGATTAATTGCGAAATACATCTGCGGCGTATCAATCATACCTATATCTATTACGTTAGTACCTGTGGAAATAATCCCCTCGATAAGCGCCTGGGCAAGAGGTTCACTATGTGTTCTCATATCCCGGCCAACACAGATTGATTGCATATTAGCCTGGCCACGTTCATAACCGCGAAGTAGTGATGGTAAAAAGCGAGCCGTAGCACAACCTATCTTCCAGGCGTCTTCTTCGTTGAATTGTTCGCCATAAAGCCCTCTGATGTCATATGCCTTAAAAATCCCAGCATCCATTCTATACACTCCCTTAATTCTAAATAATGGCTATGTATTTAAGTTAGCCCAAACCCACTCCAAATTAACAAATTCTATAACATGTCCGATACTATAACCGAATTGCGTTTGATGTGTCAATAAAGGATTGTCTGGAAACTGCAAATCCTGCTTACCATTTCATTTTTCGCCAGAGAATCGCTACTGCTATCGGAGGTATTGCAGAAAGCAGGACAATTATCCAAAAGGCATTGTGGAACCAGCTAAGTGGTATCCTGACATTCATGGAAAATACACTAACAACCAGCGTAGGAAGCATAATAGCAATTGTCAAAATAGTGAGTGTTTTGATTCTTACATTAAGATTATTACTGATAATAGATGCACGCGCATCCATAAGGCTGGCAAGAACCTGTGAATAGATTTCCGCCTGGCCGCGGCATTGGCTGTTTTCAATGACTATATCGTCAAGAAATTCGAGATTTTCCGGGCTTAATCCTATCTTTGAAGCATTGGTTTTTATTTTATTTATTAGAACGTGATTAGAATTAATAGCACTGAGATAATAAACAAGACTCTTTTCAAGCGTAAAAAGATTTATGAGTTCTTTATTACCCATCGCAATATTTATATGCTGTTCAATTTCGTTTGAAAGAAGAGTTATCGCCCTGATATGCTCAACGAAATGTAAAATTGTCCGGTAAATCAATTTTAAAAGAATATCCTGAACAGTTTTCATTTTTATGAAAGGTCTGCCCTCGAAAAGTGGCACATCCTCTGAAAGTACAATTACCAGGCGGTCTTTAAAAAGAAAAACACCAGTAGAAAGAACTTTAAAAAGCAAACTATCTTCAGATGTGTATCTCTTTGGCCTTTTAATAATCATCGCTATATGATCAGGTTCAAACTCAAGACGGCCAAGCTCATCCGGGTCCAGAGACGAATTGAGAGTATGTTCATCTATCTTGAGTTCTTCAATAAGATATTTTCGCTCAGTTTCATCGGGAGCACAGTAAACATAAATAACAGGTTCACCTGTTCCCTGTTCAATAATTTTACCATCACTGAAATATAATTTCTTTAGCATTTTATTTGCACCCGATTAAAAGTAATTAAGAAAGATGATTAATTGAATAACAAAAAATCACCGGAGCAGGCAAATCTTACCTAAATATTTGCTAAAAACAGCTTTCCGGAACTGATTCAGATTATAGTATAATATTATAATTAATCCCAGTTGTTTCAATGATATTTCTTGATAATTTAAAGTAATTTTTATCATCGCAGAGACAGTATAAAGGATATCGATGAATGGCTTTAGTCCGAAAAGATGAGTGATTATTGTAAAGGAATTGGTTCTTATCTTGTATTAAGCACGGTAAATCAGGTATATTCCACCAATTAAAACCAGTAGGCCGCATATTCTTTTAAGAATTACTGCGCCTTTTGATTTTTCGTTCCAGTTCATATATCGCTGCACAAGCTCTGTGAATGTTCCAGCAAATACTATCACAGAACAATGTCCAAGTCCATAAACAAGCAATAAAAGTACTCCGTAAGCAATATTTGACGATGCCACTGTAAATGTAACTCCAAGGACAGGCGCCATGAACGCGAAAGTGCATGGTCCCAGCGCAATCCCAAACACAAGTCCGATTATGAAAGCCGCGAGTAAACCCTTACGTTTCATCCCTACCTGAGCTGGGCCAGAAAAAGGCAAATGGATAACATCAAGCATATGAAGACCTATAGCAAAAAATATTATTGCTACAAAGTAGTTTCCGTATTTACCAACATCTCCCAGCATTCTTCCTGCCGCTGCTGTAATTGCTCCGATTCCCGCGATTGTAATTAATATTCCAATTGCAAACAGACTTGATATACAAAATGACTTTCTGAGTGAAATTTTTCCTTGCCCGCTTATGAATCCAACTATTAACGGAATACTCGCCATATGACATGGGCTGAGAATTATACTTAGTATTCCCCAGAGAAAAGATGCAACCAAAGCAATTGCCGGAGTGCCTTTGACTGCATGTGTTAGTGTAGTGAATAATTCGTTTATCATTCTGCTTATTTTAGCTCGAGACCAAGATCTTTCCATTTAGCAAGTATGTCTTCTTTAGAATAAAATCCTTCATGACGAAAACGTTCTTTACCTGAAGCATCGAAGAATATCTGTGTAGGCATAAGTTTAATATTGTAAACTTCAGCTAATGGAGGTTCCTTGCGAATGTCCATAAATTCTACCTGAAAAATACCCGCATATTCAGTTTTAAGTTCTTCAAGAATTGGAGCCATTTCCTTGCATGGAATACACGTATCGGAACCAAGGTCGAGCAGCTTGGGAACACCCTGGTTTATACCCACATCAGGTTTCGCGGATTCACCTACTTGAGCAATTGTTCCGCTAATATTTGATGTATTTTGCTCTGACTTGTTGCGTTTTATTGTAAGAACAGTAATAACTGAAATACCTAACGCTACAACAATAAATATTTTCAATGTTTGATTCATAATCCATACTCCTCTTTTATATTGACCATTTTATCTGGTTTATTAAACATTATATATCATTCATAAATTCATTTATTTCATTTGTTACATAGATTGACAATTCTTCAGGATTGCCAACAAATTCCCATACATCTTCGAGCTTCTTATATTTAAGTTGCTTGTTTTCGGAAATTCTTACTAAAACGAGAGTGTTTGAGTCGATATCAAACTGTTTAGCAAATTCCTCACCTCCATCATCGTCCATATTAAACGGTACCCATTTAAGAAATCCCTCGGCAAGAAACTGTGGAAAATTCTCTTTGAGAACCTTTGCAGTACCAGCTTCAATCTCCAGACAAGTAGAGCATCGTACTGTCCGATGGAAGTAAAAAACAAATACCTCGGGAGAGTTTTTTTCTGATAATAACTCTGTTCTGGTATTTTTATTCTGGCAGCTGCTTAATAATATTAGCCCAGAAAAGATTATAAACATCATCTTTTTTTGAATCATAACTACCCAATCATTTCTTTTCCTTTTACGGCTATCTTGTTGATATTCTCTTCGCTCGCCGGGCTGCTTCCCTTTTGCATACCAAGGTCGGTTACTCGCATATGAAGAAAGTTATTAAATCCATTTTGCTCTAAAGATAATTTTACACAATCCAGAGCACAGCCGTCAATGGCCAATATTTTCGAAGCAGATTCCGTCTTTTTCAAAATTGGTTCAACTTTTCCGCCAATACCGGCAAGGCAAAACATTGCTCCTGCGCCTTCTTTGTTTAGTTTCCTCGCGGCCTTGTCGGATATTTCACCTACATCAGCGGCTCCGGAACACGCAAAGATTAAAGTCGGGCCACCACTGCAAACATTCGAATTTTCTGCACACATAATTCTCTCCTTATACAAGCATTTTTTTAATTTCTTCGGGCGCAATTACTTTACCAACGGATTTTACCTGGCCGTCTATCGCCAGAGCCGGAGTCATCATCACGCCAAATTTCATAATCTCATTTATATCTGTAACTTTCACAATCTCGAATTCACCTTCAAGACCGTCTATTGCCTGTGCCGCACTTTCGGCTAACTTTTTACACTTTGGACAACCTGTACCAAGAATCTGTATTTTTTTCATATCTTAATCTCCATTACTTTTGGAACCTTTTATCGGCAATTCCCTTTTGATCTGACACATTGTCATACCAGCCGCATTTTTGAACTTCAAATTTATCGAATTTCGAAAAATACGGTTTTATATCTATTACAGGAGTACCGTCCAGAATATCTACATCGGCAATATGTATTTTTCCATCTTCAACTTTCAAAAGACGAACTGGTGACATTCCAATCGGATTAGGCCTGCATGGTGCGCGAGTTGCGAATAATCCTCTATCAACTGTATCAAGATACGGCTTAACTAATGGCCTAAATTCCACAACCTTATGGAACCAGTAAATCAGCCATATTCTCTCAAAGCCGTCAAGGTCTTTCAATGCCTCTTGATACGGCTCATAAATTTCTATAACGCCTTCGCTATCTTTTGCAAAAACAGGCTGAATAGGAGCACCCTGCGATTCCTTCAATGATGAATGAATAACACCGATTGGTTTAACAGTTATTGAATTGGTCACAATTAACACCTTTCAGTTTGAAATATCTTTATTATTTTTAGCTGTTATACAAATTATGTTATTTCTTGCAAAGAAGCAGAGCTGCTTCAGCGACTCTAATACCAAGATTCTTTGCACTATCAATTCCGAACTCATCCTTTGTAATATCGTCGTTATAAGTACTTTTGTTCCAGAGAGTCGCTCCTTGATGCGCTTTAGGTTTTCCACCTACAATCATTACTTCATGGCATAACATAGCCGCTTTTATCTGTTCGATTACAAGTTCCTGGCCACCGTTGCGATAAGAACCAACAGAAAGAATACCTACTGGCTTATCAGCTAATAGAAATTTAGGAGTTCTGAGAACGTATAATCTTTCAAGAAGGGCTTTGCACTGCGAACTCATAGATCGGAAATAGGATGGGGACCCGATGATTATTCCACCAAGATTGGATGCCATCAAATATGGCTCAACTTCAACTTGAAAATCATCCATAATCTCCTGAGGCGATGAAGGTGTAGCTCCACCAACCCAACCGGAGATATTCAAGCCTCCAATATCAATGAGTTGAACCTCTATTCGGGAGTTTACTGCTTTTGCTGCTTCAAGGGCTACATTGACTGACGTTGTAGTCGTCTTTCCTTTTCTTGAACTGCATGAAATACCTATTATCTTTATAGTTTTATTATCATCTGCATTAACTGACTGGCCCATCGCGGCAAATGCAGTTGTCGCAACAATACCTTTCGTCACAAAACTTCTACGATCCATTACTCCCTTTCCTTTCTTTATATATCTAAATAATTATATCACTATCCCCAGAATTTACCGAATAAAACTCCGGAAATAGTCGCCATAGTGACAACAAGCGAAACAAACACGATTGTTTTTCGAGTTCCCATCACAGAGCGAATAACAAGCATACTCGGCAAACTCAATGCAGGCCCGGCTAAAAGCAATGCAAGCGCGGGGCCTTTTCCCATACCTGCGCCAATGAGACCCTGCAAAATCGGAACTTCAGTTAAAGTTGCGAAATACATAAACGCGCCAGCAACAGATGCGAAAAGATTCGCTCGTATAGAGTTTCCACCTAAAGCTTTATTGACCCATGCAGTCGGGATAATTCCTTCGTGACCCACCCTGCCCAACAAAAATCCCGCTACTAAAACTCCGCCAAGCAGTAATGGCAATATCTGTAATGCAAACGACCACGTCGAACCAACCCACTCCGAAATTTCATCCCGCGTGAACCATGATATAACCATAAGCGAAAATGCACCTAACAGAATAATTACGAATGCCCACTTATATTTGAATATATTTTCATATACAGGATTCTTTTCAATGTCACCAATGTCAAGAAGCTGCTCTGTCGGTATCTCGCGAATTGTTCCGGATGTGTCACGCATTGTGATTATTTGATCTGTCTCAGAAACTTTTGTACCTTCTACTTTATAAGTAGTCAAACCATTTGGGCAGCATAAAAATATAGCTCTTACATCGCCTGTTTTTGCCCAGTTGGCAAATACGAGAATTCCGACCATTGAAGCGAAATATAAAGCGTTTTTCCATAATGGCCTGCCTGGTTTTTCTTGTGGCATACTTGCCTGTGCGGCTATTTTTTCAATTTCTTCTTTGCGATAAATCAAGTGCATAAGAAGACCGATTACAATACTAAATACAATCGCCCCAATTGCTCGCGCAATGCCTAATTCAAATCCGAGAATCCGAGCGGTTAGTATAATCGCAAGAATATTTACAGCCGGACCTGCATATAAAAACGTAGCCGCCGGCCCCAATCCTGCGCCCATTTTATATATCCCCGCAAATAACGGCAGAACTGTACATGAACATACAGCGAGAATACTTCCAGAAATCGACGCGACACCGTAAGCGAGAACTTTATTCGCGCCCGCGCCGAGATATTTCATTACCGAAGCCTGACTAATAAAAACAGAAATCGCGCCTGCAATAAAAAAAGCCGGTACAAGACACAAAATAACATGCTCGCGCGCATACCATTTTACTAATTCAAGCGATTCTAAAAGGGCGTTATTAAATCGCGGCACTCCGACCGGCAGATAAAAACAGCCCAGAAAAATCGCTATGATAAAGGTTATTTTT
Source organism: Sedimentisphaerales bacterium (assembly GCA_016936075.1). Lineage (GTDB taxonomy): Bacteria > Planctomycetota > Phycisphaerae > Sedimentisphaerales > Anaerobacaceae > JAFGPS01. The sequence continues at coordinate 28,422 of JAFGPS010000211.1, forward strand.
TTCCAATTTTGTTTTATACTCATAATACACCAAATTAAAAAATTAAAGAGAAAAGTGAAAAATTAAGGATGTCACCTGCTTTTAGCGGATTCCACAATTTTTATTTTTTATATTTAATTTTTACATTTTTATAAAGCTCGAAGCAGTTTTTCGTTTTCCTTCGCCTGTTGCTTTATTACATCCATAGCACAAGCAAAAAAATCCGTCACGCATTTGCATTTCAAACTATATATTACTTTCAGCCCTTCTTTGCGATAACCTAATATTCCCGCATTTACCATTACTGCTAAATGCCTGGAAACATTCGAGCGTTCAGAGCCGGCATATTCTGCAATATCACAAACACACTGGTCGCCTTTATTAAGAAAATCCAGTATCGCCATCCTCAGCGGATGAGCCATAGATTTCGCAATTTCGGCCTGTTTTTCATATAATAATCGTTTATTCTTATTCAAAATTCATACTCCAACTATATAACTATGTGATAATATACTCACATAGTACCATAAAAGTTCGCTATGGTCAAATAAAATTTATTATTGCCGCAAAAAAGCACAAGATACACAAAATATTTTTGAACCTTTTGTGCCTTTTTGTGGCTATTATCTATTGTTCTTGATGTTTCGTGCTAAATTATTTTAATAATAAAGGTTAGACTCGTAGGATGGGCTTTAAAGGAAATTGCGCGAAATAATATAAGTTATTGCGCTATAAAGAGTTCGCCTCTATAATACTCCTAAGG
>JAFGPS010000212.1 GCA_016936075.1 Sedimentisphaerales bacterium
CGGTACCATCTCAGGTGTATCGCCTGGAATGTCATTAGGATCTTCGCTTATCACACTAATCCACGAAACATTCGGTACCATCTCAGGGGTATCGCCAGGTATATCATTAGGATCTTCGCTCATAATATTTAACATCAATCCTTCCGGTACCATCTCCGGAGTAGCATCAGGCTCATTTGGTTCTGCTGCATTAAATGTTATTTCAGAAGTTACTAATCTGCACGTCCCGCAAGGAACGGCCAGGCATGCTCGGCTCATAGTTGTCATGGTAAGAGAAATCATTAATGCAATTACTATTACCGTAAATATTTTTTTAATTAACCGATTCATTTTTTTCTCCATTAAATATCTTGTTCATTTTCTTTTTAATAATTTCAAAAATTCATTTGCATTATAATAGTTCAGAGTTCCAGGTACTTAGTACTATGAACTCAGCACCATTAATTTTATCCTTCTGAATATGTGTTTTGTAAAGCTTTAATAATGATTGGCGATGAAATTCCACTTGGAAGCATCTGATCCTTATCCGGAGTAATATCAATTACACCAATATCACCTAATTCGGTAGTTTCAGAACCTCCGTCGTCAAGTGTAGCACCAATATTTGTTACATAACCAGACGACCATTGACTTGTATCACACATGGAAATAATAGTTCCATAAATTTGTGCGTTGCCTCGCACATCAACGATTCCGCCGATTATTGCACCAGTCAGAACATTATTCTCACTTTGTTCGGGATTGGTATTTCCAAGGTTCACATTAAAGTGAGGGGCAAGAATAGTAGCTTCCTGTATGCTCGATGTATTTTCAAAAGTTGCTTCGCCGGTAAAGTACAGACAATTTTGCTGCCATTTCAAAGATTGCGGCACATCAGTAACAATAACGCCGTTGAAAGTGCAGTTTTCAAAGCGAACATTATTGTAATAGGTGCTTGTATTTTTATCGCAATCAATGTACAGAATTTCCTCGAAAGTACAGTTTTTGAATAATGCGTTCCTGTTGCTCGGAAGTTTCGCGTTTGTAAAAGTCTGATTTTCATAAACATAACGAGTAAGCTTTAAATTTGAAGTGTAATAAGGAGTACCGTCTCTCGGGTAATTATAATTACCTGATGCGTGCGGGAAATACTCCACTTCTTTGTTTGATGTCGACGGTATATCTGACGTTGTAGCTTCATACATATCAGTATTATAGTCTCCAATACTCAAGCCCGGCATATCACTTTCAGGCTGGCCGTAATTAATACCTTCGTGATACGCTTGAATCTCATCATCTTCACTATAATACCTGTCTTCGTAATCATTACCAATAGGATGCCCGTATTCATCTACAGGTTCATCACTTTCATTTAGAGTTTCCATTTGGTAAGACTGTTCTTTAATCTGGCCAAGTGTCAGAACGGTATTAATTGTACCCATTACGGCTGAATCGTTTGTCATATTAAACGGTGAAATCTCCGGACGATCCCATGTGCTAAAAACGTCACCATGAATCGTTGACTCACCTGTAAGCCACATACGACCACAACCGGCCACAGCATAAGTTAGTATCTTGCTTTCCTTGGCCAGGAGCATGTTCATACTTACGGTCTTTATCGTTTCTCCGCATTGCCCTATTGACTCAATTTTGATAATGTTGGGTTCATTATCATAGCGATAGAATCTCAGAGTAAATGAGCTCTGGTCATCAAAATTCAAGTCGGACGCTAATATTTCGTCACCATTTCCCAAATCATCAGCAAAACTACTGGCAGCAGTGACAGCTTTACCGTCAAAACCTGTGTTTTGAAGTTCCTGACAAAGAACACTCCAAACCTGACCCGCATCACTTTCAGTTATGTTATTTTGATACGTAGATGGCAATCCTGCTAAATTTGATACAAAGTACTTACAACATTCAAGACCGGATTGAGCCGCTGATAATGCTGTATTAACTTTTTGCTGATTAGATGCAAGCTGAACGTTCGCATTCGACATTCCAGCTATTGATACAGCAAGCGCAGAACAGATGACAATCAATATCATCGCCATAATCAGAACCGAACCACGATTATTTTTCTTATTTTTTGGATTCATCATTATCTCGATATTAAATTAAGTGTATATCAGAAACCCCCTGATATTAAAATGTAAAACCTATTTCAAAAATACAAATGTATTTAGTTATTTTGTATCAAATCCAGGCCATATCCTACAATATTACTTCTGAATAAGATGAGGAATTATACTTCAATATAATTTCCGGAACGAATCCAGCCGGTGACTCAGTTGTACCAGAACGATTGAAGAAAAGATCGCTATTGCCCGAAAGCGTCATTGGTTCTCCTGAATAGTTGATAACAGAGCCGTTAATTATGCCGCCAGCGTTACCGAAGAATTCCACACCATTTCCGGCTATCGCACCGCAAAGCGCATCAAAGCTTCCCCCAAATGAAACGTGAAAACCAGGAGCCATTGCAAATGTTCCAGTCTCTTCTTGAAGTCCATCAAATTGTGGTTCATCTGATAATTCCGAAATCGGATGACTTGAAACATTTCCCTGGAATATTATTTTATTTGTGCCTGAATTATCATTGATGTCTCCATCTCCTACGATTATTCCCGTAACATCAGCACCACCCGTAAATGCAACTACATTAGGTGTTTCGATATAGACAACTCCTGTTAAAGTTGCGTGCCCGGAGAAAACAGGATTAGTATTGGCAAGTATCCTGATATTCTCAAAAGTCCAATCTATAGATGTATTCGTATTTGAATCTACAATATTTACCGCATAAGATTCAAACTGACTTGGTACCGGTTCCGGGAACTCTGTAGGAGGTACTCCGAAATCCACATGATTATCTATTGCATCCTGTCCTGTTTCGCCACCAATGCCAGCCTGCCCGCCTTGTAAATCTACTGAAGCTATTGGATTGACAATACTGACGTCACCGGCGATTTGTGAATTACCTATAATTGATAAAGCGAGATTGGAGTTTTCGCTCTCAATATATACGCTTGCTTCAACAGCGAGGTTAACACCTTCTATGTCAATGTTGCCGCTCAATGATAATGGGCCTTTTGTAGCAACGCCAAAATCAAATGCGTATGTACCTCTTGTACTGAAATCATAGGTCCCTCTAATCGTCCTTGATATTGAACCACATGTGCCTGTGACATCAATTTGCAATGTATCAACATCCAGCAATGTAATAACAGAAGAAAAACTGTCACCTGTATCCGAATCAAGTACAACGCTCGGAATAGTAATCGTTGACCCCTCATACGAGGTATATATATTCGATATTGAATCACCACTAAGCTCGCTTTGCAAAGAAGCGGCAATTGCACTGAATCGCTGTTCTTCTGTTGTAGTACCGGATATTGCTACCCGGTTCATCCAGTAGCGAATTACATCAAAACCGGATTCTGCACAGGCTCTGGCGCGATTGGCTTTACACTGATTATCAGCAAGTTGAATATTACTTCCCGACATAGACGCCATGGAAACTGCCAGGGCAGAACAAACAAGCATTATTATCATTGAGATAATAAGAACAGAGCCTCTACTTCTATTATGATTGATTTTTAACGAGATAAACATTTTTTTACTCTCCGGTAAAATTATAATGTAGATTCAGCTCATTTCTATTTCCAAATAAAATATATGAAATAACTGATATAAACACAAAAATTATCGGAGAATAATGTTTTACCACAGAAGGTAAAATATGAACTGCAAAAAATAAAAACGGCTCCTTTTGAAATGCTGATTTAGAGCGAACCGTTGAAGGTCGTTCGACTTGAATTAATTAATTATTTCTGTATAAGAAGAAGGATTATAGGTCATTACTAATTGCGGCACAAAACCAGCGGGAGCTTCACTTACGCCGGAATGATTAAAATATAGATCACTGTTTCCAGAAAGCGTCATTTCCTCGCCTGAATAGTTTATAATCGTCCCATTTATAACACCACCGGCATTACCGCTAAAATCGATACCATTGCCCGATATGACTCCGGATAACGTACTGAAGCTTCCGCCGAAAGAAAGACTGAAACCGGGAGCTACAATAAAGGTTCCGTCCAGATTACGAATTTCATCAAACTGCGGCTCATCCGGAAGGTCACTAATATGATGACTTTCCACATTGCCCGTGAATATTAACCTGTTATCACCTGAATTATCTAAAATATCTCCATCGCCTACAATTATTCCGGTTATTTCCGCACCGCCGGTAAAGGTAACAACATTGGGTGTTTCTATAAATACAATTCCATTAAGTGTCGTCTGTGCTGAAAAACTGGGATTTGTATTTGCCTTTATCCTGACATTCTCATAAGTTGCATCAATAGAAGTATCTGTATTACAATCAATCTCAGTAGTAATATATTGCTCGAATATACTCGCATCAGGTTCCGGAAAGCTTACTTCCGGCACACCAAAATCTACGTGATTATCAATCGCGTCCTGCCCTGTCTCGCCGCCAATACCGGCTTGGCCGCCCTGCAGATATACTGTAGCAGAAGGATTAACAACACTTACATCACCCGCAATTTGTGAATTACCAATAATAGATAACGCAAGAGTTGAGCTTTCGCTTTCTATGAACACACTCGCTTCTACAGAGACATTAATACCATCAAGTTCGATATTACCTGATAGAGCCAACGGACCTTTAGTCGCCACGCCGTAATTGAAAATTGGATGACCATTTATATCGAACGAATATTGGGCACATATTGTCCTTGTAATCAAACCTGAGCGGCCGGTAACATTGACCTGAAGATGCTCAATATCGGGCAAGGTAATTTCTGCGGAGAAACATTCACCAGTCGTTGAATCCAAGACTACTTCAGGAATGCTTAAACATGAACCGTCATATGAAAGCGTTATATTCCTGATATTATCGCTTGACAGTTCATTTAAAAAGGATGATGCGATATAATATAGTCTTTCGTCAGAATCTGATGAACCGGATACTGATACCCGGCTCAACCAGTACCGAACTATATCAAATCCGGATTCGGCGCAGGCTCTTGCTCGATTTGTCTTATGTTGATTTGATGCAAGTTGAACATTTGTGCCGGACATGGCAGCAATGGAAACCGCGAGCGAAGAAATCACTAACAGGACAATCATCGCAATAACCATAACTGCCCCGCCGTTGCGGCGTGGCGCATACGTCTCTAAAGGTTCCATTCCATCCCCCCTCATTGAAAAAAACCTTATCGTTTTGGCAAAGCTATTTACCCATATAAACTATAACACATAAAAAAAACAGATAGATACGTAATTTACTGATTTTCACCTAAGACAAATAAGACAATAGACATAAGACAATAGACATAAGACATAAGACTAATTGAAACCACGGATTTCACGGATTTCACAGATTATAATAAATGATGTTAAATAGTTTGATATTGTTTTGGATTTAGAATTTCAAACGAAGTTTGCGCTGTATTTTATTCTTGCCAAATCTTCATTTGCTTTTGGTTTGCGGAATACGAACAAATGCTCGTGCATAATCAGGTAGAACCCGCCCTGCTGCGCTTTCCACTTCCAGCGGTTAGTCATTTTGCAGTTATGCTGAACCTTGACAATATCCTCTTTAAGAACGAACCCGACCTTCAAAAACCTCTGCATAACATTAAACGCCAGCGGCACGTAATGCCTTCCCCTTCTCGTATCGCCGATAAGTATCGCGCAGTATTTATCGCACTTGAGCACACGAAACATCTCAGCCGCGATTAGCTCTATCTCGTCGCAGAACTTCGGCAGACTCCCGATATTCGAAAGGTCACCTGCTATTTTGCCTTCGGAGTATTTAATAATATTCATATACGGCGGATGAGTAAGAATCAAATCGACAGACTCATCTTTGATAGACGACAAATCCCGCGCATCGGCTATTCTTACTTCCTGTTTGCTTGCCGGCTTATGTTTGAATTGAAGAGCTTCCTTCGAGAGCTTAGCCGCGTCAGGATTTATATCTATTCCAATCGCGTCACGCGCAAGAAGTTTCGTTTCGATGAGAGTCGTTCCCGCCCCCACCATCGGGTCAAGAACGCAATCGCCTTTTTTGGAATACATCTCAATTACATTACGGGCAATCTGAGGCGCGAAGTTCCCGCGATAATCCGACTTATGAGTAGCCCAGGCCCCCCGCTCCGGAAAAGACCAAACGGTCGTATATTCCGGATTAAAGTCAATATCATTAGTTGTATTCATTTTTTTAGCTCATTAAAACAATATCTTCAAGTAATCCCTTAGAAACCATTTCGAGATTCAGGATATAATCTATATAGTTGAATGTCTCCAGTAATGGTAAACTTGTTGAATGCCAACCTTTTCCATCAGTAATCCAAATAAAATCATGACCGTCACTTTTCCAAAAATCAAACATACTTTTATATTCCCCTGCTGTTGATTTTAGCTTTGAACCTACGCCACCATAAAAATTTGTTTCTATCAAAAATAAGTGACTATTTTTATTAATTACAAAATCGATCCTGCGAGTTGATTTATCGACTTTTATTTTCATTCCCCATTTTCTAAATACTCTATCAGATGTAGCTTCTTTTAAATATTCGAGTCCAGAACGTCGGCAAATATCATTTATAAAAAATTCAACGATATCCTCCATTGATTTTCCACCCCTGTTTTTTCTTCCATTAGAATCAAGACCAACTTCTACCCCAATAACATAATCAACGATATTTTTAATTCTTTTGTTCTCTAGTAAATTTAGAAATCCAGTTTTTTTAGCAAATTCTATTATCTTTGATTTTTCAATATTATCACTTTTCTTAAACCTATAATTTTCGTATTGAAATGAATCTTTGTTATATATATTGAGTATTCTAAATTTATTCTCTCGACATGCGATCAGTATCGGAATCAAACGAGTTATTGAAGGATGTTTATCTAATAAATAGCTAAATTCTTCTTCAATATTATCTTTTCCAATAAGATAATTAAGGATATTAAGATCAACCTCAACTTCTTTTATATTGTCAAATACCTTAGCCCAATTAACAAAATAGTCCCATTTAGTTATGGTATCTTTAAGTGTCGATAAAAGATATTTAAAAACTTCATCTTCATTAGAACAATCAATGTTTTTCTTAAAAATATCCAAATATTTCATAAATTTACTCCCTGCCGCGTTGCTCAGTACTTTTAGTAATTTATTATTAATAATTCGTTTATTTGCCCTCTGCCTGAAGCTTTGCAGTTTATTTGCCTTGATGCTTTTACGGTTTCAATCAGAAAACCTTTGTAATGTTTATCAAAAAATGTATCATTAGGATTCTCGTTCTTAGGATCTGAATTGCTTAGAAGAAATTTAGCTCCCTTTTCGTCAATGTGTCTGCAAAAAACTGAAAGTCTTATTTGCTTACTTTCGTCAAAGTCTTCTTTTGAATATGAAGTGAAACTTGCGGTAGAGCTTAAAGGTCGATATGGGGGATCGAAATATACAAATGTATTTTCATCAATATACTTATCGCTCTTCTCAAAATCACCATGTGTAATTTTCGCCTTTTGAAGAACATCCGAAACATTTCTTAAATTTTCTTCATCACATATATTGGGATTTTTATAATCTCCACAAGGTACATTATATTCGCCTTTTCTATTAACCCGATATAATCCATTAAAACATGTTTTATTCAAGAAAATAAGTTTTGCTGAATCTCTATCGTTATTGAACTTTGCACGAATTTTATAAAATAATTCCTTACGTTCTTCTTTCTCTAATTTCAGAAAAGCTCTTTCTAATTTTTTCAATTCTTTTATAACAGACTCAACATCCTTTTTAATCGCGTTATAACAATTAACTAAATCTTCATTGATATCATACAGATAAAAATGTTTTATTTGTTCAAAGCGTTGAGCAATAAAAAAGAAAGCTGCCCCACCACCTATAAAGGGCTCAACATATGTATCAATTTGCTCTGTTTCCATTTCAACAGGTAATCGTTTTTCTATCTCTGGCAAAAGCTGCCCCTTGCCTCCTGCCCATTTAAGAAAAGGTTTTGCTAAAACTTTATCTTCAATAAATAAACTCACAATAAATCCTTTATGGTCACTTTCAATGCCTTTGCGATTCTTTCGAGATTTTTAAGACCGATGTTTTTCTCGCCGCGTTCGATTTGACCTATGTATGTTCTATGCAGGCCTGCTATTCCAGCGAGGTCTTCCTGGGAAAGTTCTCTTTTTTCCCTTATTTTTCTAATGTTCATACCTACTTCAGTATTAATATCACTCATA
>JAFGPS010000213.1 GCA_016936075.1 Sedimentisphaerales bacterium
TGGATAATATATAATGAAGAATTCCAGCAAATCAGCAATGCCATGGCACAGTTGCCTTATGAACAAAGAGAAGCTGTTGTCTTACGCCTACAGGCAGCTATGAAAATTAAAGATATCGCAGAATTGCAGGGAACTTCGGTCAAAACCACATTGAGCAGATATCGTTACGGAATTGATAAACTGCGGTCAATATTGAATGGCGAGGTGACAAAATGAGACGCGCAGAAGACATAAAAAGGATGATTAAGAAAACAAAAATAAAAACCAATCCAGAGGTTAATGAGGCTGTCCTAAACGGCCTTTTTAACAGGCTGGATAAGGCTAATAGCGTTCAAATAAATGCTAAACAGCCGAATATAGGGAGAATAATCATGAAAAGTCACTTAACAAAAATAGCCAGTGCCGCATTGGTTACAATTGCCGCTATTGTGGGTATAACAATTGTCAATAGAACATCAAGTATAGTTTTAGCAGATGTACTGGAACAAATCAGACAAGTTAATGCAGTTTTTTATCAGCAAAAAATGAATTCAACTACCCCGATGATGGGTATGGAAATGAACCAGGATGTACACTCAAAGGTTTGGATATCAGGGGATTACGGTATGAGAATGGATATGGAAATGGAAATGACTATTGCCAATGATCCTAATAAGCATACAAGCACATCTCAAGGTTATTTCCTTTTTGAACAAAATGAAATAGTTACAATCATGCCTTCTGAGAAACAATATATGCGAGTCGAACTTAGTGGAGAACAGATTACTGCCGCCCGACAGCAAAGTAATGATCCGAATCTAATGATAGAACAATTCCTTAATTGTGATTACGTTAGTATTGGCAAAACAACTATCGACGGTATTGAAGTTGAGGAATTTCAGACGACCGACCCAAACTTCCAGGGCGGCGTATATAAATCAGGACAGGTTGATGTCAAGTTGTGGGTAGACGTAAAAACCAAACTGCCTGTTCAAATGGAAATGGATATTCAACTGGGTGGGCAAACGAATATCAGTATGCACAGTATTACATATGGTTTCCAGTGGGATGTACCGGTTGACGCCGCAATATTCGAGCCGGTAATACCTGACGATTATACCTCTGCTACTTCAGGGACATTAGACGTATCGGTTGATGAAGATGCTATAATCGAGGGATTAAAACTATATAATGATATGTTTGGGAAATATCCCGAAACGCTCGATCTCGCCGGATTATTATCGCCATTAAATGATTTCATGCAAAATATGCAGGAAATGTCGAAGGACTCTAATGATCTACCGCCATTCATGAAAAATATGGAAGAGGAGATGAAAGGTCTTAGCGAAGATGAGCAGAAACAGAAAGGTATGGATTTGGGTATGCAGTTATCAATGTCTGTAACAGGATTACAATCTTTCCATGCACAGCTTGTGAAGGAAGATAAGAATCCGGCTTACTATGGTGACAAAGTTAAAGCCGGAGATGCTGGCTTTGTTTTGATGCGATGGAAAGTTTCTGACTTTGATTACAGAGTTATCTTCGGTGACTTAACTGTAGAAACAATTACTTTTGAAACTCTTGTCCAGCTTGAACAAAATTTACCGGAAGAATAAATAATATTTTCGCACAATAATAAGGCCGAACAATATAAAGTTTGGCCTTATTATTGAGTCTAAATACCAGCTACTTGTTACATGATTTAATGGCAGTCACTACTACCAGCGATATCGAAGACCTGCACTTATGACATGTGAAGTATCTTCTTTATTCAGGCTGGTATCATAGTCGATATAGTACATCATGTTTTCTTTTTCAATTTGTCTTAATCCAATCCCCAAGACAGCACTATCTCTCGGAAGAGCTTGGTCACTTACTTTGAATATCGCGCTCGGATTGCTGGTAAAGTTTGCATTTATATTTGATTTTGTATCGCCAAATTCATGTACCCATCGGCCCCTTAGCTCTAAAGTTAAACTTTCGTACTCTTTGTATTCTCCGAGATGTGTTTTTACTTTCATACCAAGTGAGCCTTTGTAGGATTTATAACTTTGCTCGTCAAAAGTAAGGGCACTCACTCCTCCTGTTTCGGAATAGCTATCCAGATTTAGATATGAAAATTGAAAAGAAGTCATGGGCTGAACCAGGAAATCCTTACCCAAAAACCAATTCCTGCCAGCCTCCAGGTAAGTACTGGTTTCATAACCATCAAATTCGCCTTCTAATTTTTCAGAAGTTAAATCAACATATCGTTTAGTCTCGTATTTCATTGATGAGTAACTGAATATTGAATCGATATAGCCGCTTTTCGTGAACCAACTGCCATATATACCTATCGGCGTGCTGGTTATGTCACTTTCATCTCGTGATGAGGAGTAATCAACATGCCCGTTTGAATATCCGCCGGTTATGCCGAGTAATAGTTCCTTAGAGCATTTATAATCCATACCAAAACCTGTTCCGTAAATTCTGTATTGATATCCCGGCGATTCAATTTGCGATTCTCTTTCACCAAATACACCGTAACCTCTCATCCACAGGCCCCACATTTCACTGGCAAAGTAACCCGTCCCATTCCCAATAGCAAATGAATTAAGACTTTTACCAGTATCGTACATGCTTGTATCCCTATCAGGTTGAGCCATCGCAAATAAAGGACCATTGTAAGATTCAGATGAAAAGACGTTTTGTGTATTATGGAGCCTGTTAGAAACCGTATCAGTAAAACGTTTATTACCCAAAGCAGAAACCGAAGCAAGTGAAGTCCTTGTTTGCCCGCATAACTGGTCGTAAGCGTCACGTACTTGTCCTATGTTAGCAAGCTGTTGAAGTCCGGTCGTTACATCACTGCCTCCGTTATCTGCAATTATCTGCAGAGCCGAGCCGACCGACCTTTGATTGGCGGTTACAAAAAGGTCAGAATTATCAAATCGTTCCGGCGTTACCGTTAAGATGACAGAATCTGTCTGGTAATCTACTCCTACCTGAGCTTCGGACAATAAAGTTTGGAGCAGGGCAGTATCTACTACATCAAATTCTCCTGAAACATTATTAGCTTCGATAATAGTATATTCATGCGTACTGCTGATTGTTTCGGTAGAAACTGTTTTTAGCGTACCGTTGTTTATAGTGATATCACCTGTGACAACAACCTTATCGCTATTGCCGCTGTTATCTACTTCAATTTCGAGAGTACTGTCAGTGCCCAGTGTTAAGTCGCCATCGACAGTTGTTGTCCCTATGCTGTTTCCCGGAGCGAGTGTACCGTCTGAAACGTTAAGACTTCCCAGAGTTCCTGTACCTCCGAGTACACCACCGGTCATTGTAATTCCATTTGCATTATCGGAAACAGTACCGTTTAAATACCATGTTCCTCCGGTTAGATTTATCGTCTCAATATTTTTAAGGTCCTCATCTAATGTTGTGCTATTTGCATCGTCACCGGATAAAGTAAGAACGTCACTGTCTGTACCGGACATACCAAGATCAATATCACCGAGTATTCTCGAACCGGCTACAATTTCAACACTATCATTTGCATTTTGAGTGGTCAGTACATGAGAGTTAAGCCGTCCTGATTGAATAGCTATGCCAGTCGAACTGTTTGCATCTGCAAGTCCAGCAACAAAACCGCCATTTATTGTTATATCCATCGCGCCATATGATAAAATTCCATATGCATATTCCCCAGCGGCATAACCCCAGACATTTCCTGATATTTCACCGGTTGTTACGGAATCTGAATAAGAATATATCCCAAAAGCATCGTTGGTATCGGACCAGCCATAAACGGTTCCGTCAATGCTGCCGATAGTGATTTGGTCACCTGAGCCAAATATGGCGTATGCTCCTGAATCTCCGGTTCGTGCATAAATATCATTACTAATATCACCAATACTCATACCGTTTGAGCTTTTTAAGCCATAGGCGTTATTACCTCCTGCATTTACAATTATTGCTCCATTAATATTCCCTGTAGTTATCTTATTGCCTGATTCCAGTCCGAAAGCATTATTCGAACCTGCACTTACTTCGATATCTGCTTCTATGTCACCTGTAGTTATCGAGGTATAGGCAGACAATCCGTAAGCAGAATTTGCATCTGCTGTTGAAGTTATAGTTCCGTCAATTACATCAGTTGTAATAGAGCCAGCATAAGAACGTAAGCCGTAAGCATTCGAATTTGCAGTTGCCTCAATGGTTCCATTTACATCTCCTATAGTAATAGAACCGTTTGCAAAAAAACCATAAGCGTCATCATTGCCAGCCGTAGCTGAAATTGTGCCGTTAATATTACCTGCTGATACAGTTGTATTGGAGTACAATCCATAAGCAGAGTTTGTATCGGTTATCGCTGAAATTATGCCGTCAATTACGCCTGTTGTAATAGAACCGGCAGAAGCACGTAAACCGTAAGCATCCGAATATGCAGATGCTTCTATCGTTCCATTTACATCTCCGGTAGTAATAGAATTGTTTGCAAATAAACCATAAGCGGATTCATTAGTAGCGGTAGCTGAAATAGTTCCGCTAATTGCACCTGCGGCAATCGAATCATTCAGAGAACGCAAGCCGTAAGCGTTCGAATTTGCAGAAGCTGAAATTGTCCCGTTTACATCTCCGGTAGTAATGAGACCGTTTGCAAATAAACCATAGGCGGAATCATTAAGTGCTGTAGCTGAAATAGAACCATTAATAGCTCCGGTTGTTATTGTTGTTCCAGCATATAATCCATAAGCAGAGTTAGTATCTGCAATTGCTGTAATAACACCGTTGATTATCCCAGTAGAAATTGAGTCGTTAATAGAACGCAAACCGTAAGCCCCTAAATTTGCAGATGCCGCTATCGTTCCGTTTACATCTCCTGTAGTTATGGAATTAGTTGAATATAAACCATAAGCGTATTCATTACCTGCTGTCGCGGTAACTGTACCATTAATAGCCCCGGTTGTTATCACGCCGCTGCCATCAGCATGCAAACCGTAAGCTCCATTATTACCGGCTTCGGCATAAATAACGCCATCGGTGGGAAATTCACCGTTGATTTCGATATTATTTCCATCTCCAAAGAGAGCGTAAGCATTATTTGTGTCTGCTATAGCACTGACTGTACCAAAATTACTTCCGATTGCCGATTGGACATCTGAACCGGTAAGACCATTTACATCCGAAACACCTGTGTTGTTGACATCATACTGAGCCATAGCAGGCTTTGATAAAGTATGAATGGAAAAAAGAACTAACATTACTAATATCGGCTTGCTGCTAATTTTGAGTATTTTCATATCATTTTCTCTCATAATTCAAAATATTTTCCTTCTCCATCAAGCTTAAAATTAGTTAAAAAACCTCATCTAATAACAACTATTTTCAAACTTGGCTAATTTACTAAAAACCTCCATATCATTATATTTTACCTTTTAAAGGACATATATCAACCTTTCTTAACGTATTTTTTGTTTTTAATTGCGGTTAATTTGCAGGAACGAAAAGATATTCAACGTTCGATACTTGAAATGAAAAAAATTATAATTCTTGTTGCATTGAGTGATTATATTTGTATAATTTAGGTTATGAATAATAGTTTTACAAATAATTTCGTTCTTTCAGCCATTCTTGGGCTTAGCGATATCCTTTTGCGCCCCGCGGCGCAATAAATATTCCACTTACAAACTATTTCAATTCAATTTTCTTAAAAATATAGCAATTTTGCTCCATTTAAGGCATAATTAGTGTTTTTAAGAGCAAAATCGGAACTATTCCTAAGATTCCTGTCTTTTAACTATGGAAATTCAGGATTATAAGCAGGAGAATAAGTATTATGTCTAAAGAAAAAGTAATGATATTCGATACCACTTTGAGAGATGGTGAACAGGCTGCGGGCAGCAGGCTTGATGTACGTGAAAAGCTTGAAATTGCCCATCAACTGGCTATTTTGGGTGTGGATATTATCGAAGCCGGATTTCCAATTTCATCGCCGAAGGATTTTGAGGCGGTTGATTTGATTTCACAGGAGATTGTCGGCCCGGTAATTTGCGGTCTTTCTCGTGCGGTCATGGCCGATATTGACGCCTGCGGCAAAGCTCTGTCAAAAGCGAAACGCAGCAGGATTCATACGGGCCTTGGCATTTCGGATATTCATATCGCCGGAAAGTTCAGCGATGAAAAATACGGTAAAACGCTTGACGAGAAAAAGGCTAAAGCGATTGAAATGGCCGTAGCGGCTGTGAAACACGCTCGTCAATATACTGATTCGGTGGAATTTTATACCGAAGATTCAGGAAGAGCAGAGCCTGAGTATCTATATGAGATTCTGGAAGCCGTGATTGATGCGGGAGCAACTGTTTTGAATATTCCGGATACGACCGGCTATGCAATTCCATATGAGTTCGGTAATTTGATTCAGAATATAAGAAACAAGGTTCCGAATATTGATAAAGCAGTCATTAGCGCACATTGTCATGATGATTTAGGAATGGCAGTCGCAAATTCACTCGCGGCCGTGCGAAACGGCGCCCGACAGGTGGAATGCACAATCAACGGTATTGGTGAACGTGCCGGTAACGCCGCTATGGAAGAAGTAGTTATGGCAATCCAAACACGCCAAGATTTCTTCGATGTAGATACTAATATCAAGACTACCGAGTTTTGTCGAACAAGCCGCATGGTCGCAGATTTACTGGGATTTATGGTTCCTCCGAACAAAGCGGTCGTCGGAAGTAATGCTTTTGCGCATAGTTCCGGAATTCATGTGGATGGCGTATTGAAAAAACGTGAAACCTATGAAATAATGAAACCCGAAGATGTTGGCAGTCAAAAGACACAAGTTGTTTTGACCGCTCGTACAGGCAGACATGGTCTTAAACATCGTCTTGCAGAAATGGGATATTCATTGTCAAAGGAAGAACTCGAGCATATATACGAACGTTTTTTGACTATTGCTGATAAAAAACGAGAAGTTTTCGATGAAGACATTGCCGCTCTGATTGGTGATGAAGCCCGCATGGTTAAACATGCGTATCATCTGGAATATTTGAGTGTAACCAGCGGTACAGGCACGCTTCCGACTGGTGCGGTGAAAATTCGTTTTCCTGATAACCAGGTTCGTCAGGCAGCAGCATGTGGTGACGGACCAGTTGATGCCGCTTATGAAGCGATACGCGAAGCAACCGGATTATCGCCGAAGTTAGAAAATTATACCATTCGCGCGGTTACCGGCGGTAAAGAAGCTCTTGGTGAAGCATCTGTGAGAATCAGCGAAGAAGGCAAAATCTATATAGGCCGAGGTATCTCGACTGATATTATCGAAGCAAGCGCAAAAGCTTACATCGACGCGATTAATAGAATGGTAGCAGATAAAGATGATAAAACTGAATTAAAAGCAGAAGTATAAAAATATATGATAGAAGGATTACTAATATGGGAATGACAATAACAGAAAAAATATTGGCAAAAGCAGCGGGCAAGGACACCGTAAAAGCTGGTGACCTGGTCGATGCGAACATAGACGTTGTGATGTGTCACGATGTGACTACTCCCCCTGCCATTACAATGCTTGCCGAAAAGGGTATTGAAAAAGTTTTCGACCCGGAAAAAATCGTTGTAACCCCGGACCACTTTCAGCCGGCAAAAGATATAAAAAGTGCCGAGTTGCATAAACGTCTCGATACATGGGCCAAAAAACATAAAATAAAATATTACTACAAAATCGGCAAAGCTGGTGTATGTCACGCACTACTTCCGGAACAGGGACATATCAGGCCCGGCGAAGTTATTGTAGGCGGCGATTCGCATACTTGTACATATGGCGCGTTCGCGGCTTTCAGTACCGGTATCGGTTCGACTGATACAGCGGCGGCAATTGCAACCGGACAACTCTGGTTTAAAGTTCCAGCTTCGATGAAGTTCGTACTGAACGGCTCACTCGGACACGGCGTTTACAGCAAAGACGTTATCCTGGCCGTAATCGCAAGAATCGGAACAGATGGAGCATTGTATAGAGCGATGGAATTTGTCGGACCTGCACTTTCTGAAATGTCGATGGAAGCAAGAATGACTATTACAAACATGGCTATCGAAGCAGGAGCAAAAAGCGGTATAATCGGTTTCGATGATATAACAAAGCAATATCTCGATGAACATTTGAAAGACAAAAAAGATTATACCGTCTTCAAATCAGATAGTGACGCAGAATACATAACGACCGAAGAATTCGATTGCTCGAAACTCGAACCGATGGTAGCTTTGCCGCATTTACCAAGCGGCGGTGTACCGGTTGGTGAATGTGCCGGAATGGAAATGGACCAGTCCTATATCGGAAGCTGCACGAACGGCAGAATCGAAGATTTGCGCATAGCAGCAAAAATTCTCGAAGGCAAACAAGTAGCTATTCGTACTCTGATTGTAGCGGCGACACCTGAAATATGGAAACGCTCGAAAGACGAAGGCCTGTTCGATATATTCTACGATGCAGGATGTGTTATTTCAGCTCCGACATGCGGCGCGTGCCTGGGTGGTTTTATGGGCATACTTGCTTCTGGTGAGAAGTGCATCAGCACAACGAACAGAAACTTTGTAGGTAGAATGGGAGATCCAAAGAGTGAAGTATACCTGGCCAGCCCCGCTACCGCAGCAGCAAGCGCAATTACTGGAAAAATTACAGATCCAAGAAATTATTTGTAGAAATTTAATATCAAAAATAAAAATGCAAAATGACAAATCAAAATTTAAAAATGAATTCAAAAGGAGATTATATAGTTTTACATTAAAACTTATTGATTTTTTGGATCAGCTTCCAAAAGACAATGTATCGAAACGAATTGGAGACCAACTGTTACGTAGTGGAACAAGTATAATCGCAAACTATATCGAAGGGTCTGCGGCAAGCAGCAAGAAAGACTTCACGAATTATTTTAATATTTCGCTAAAGTCGGCTAATGAAAGTAAGTTATGGCTGGCTCTTTTACGTGATAGTAATCGTGTTAAACATGAAGATGTCGAATGGTTCCTGAACGAGTTAAATGAAATCTCAAATATTTTCGGTTCGAGTATTTTGACTCTGAGAGGCAAAAAATAAATTTGATTTTTAATATGTATTTTTGATATTTTAACTTTAATTTTTAATTTTATGAGGAATATTATGAGTAAAGCACATGTATATAAACGTGATCACATCAATACCGATGAAATAATCCCGGCAAGATATTTGAATACTGATAACGAAAAAGAATTAGCGGCTCACTGCATGGAAGACCTGGACAATGATTTTGTCAAAAAAGTCCAGCCAGACGATTGCATTGTAGCCGGAGATGATTTCGGCTGCGGCTCATCTCGCGAACACGCCGTATGGGCACTTCGCGGCGCAGGTGTAAAAACCGTTATCGCGAAAACTTTCGCGCGAATCTTCTACCGAAACGCAATCAATAACGGCTTCTACCTGATAGAGTCCGATGATGCTTTGGGTAAAATCAAAGACGGCGACGAGCTGGATATCGATTTCAAATCAGGCTTGATTAAGAACACAACAAGTGGTATAGATATTACGTTTAATCCGCTGCCGGATTTCGCATTAGATATAATAAACGACGGCGGCTTACTCGAACATATAACGAAAAAGGGATAATATTTAGCGTGCAATTGGATTAATTTAATGAAAACGTATCGTGTTTATCAGGTTGATGCATTTACTAAGGAAAGATTTAAAGGAAATCCGGCAGGTGTTGTTACAAATGCTGATGGTCTTTCGGATATACAAATGCAGGCAATTGCACGAGAACTGAATAATGCTGAAACAGCGTTTATTCTCTCTCCAACCGCACCCGACCATGATGTCTGGATTCGTTTTTTTACGCCCACAACTGAAGTTCCATCTTGTGGACATGCAACAATATCGGCGCATTATGTTCGTGCTATGGAAAACTCGCTACCATCATGCACTGTTCAGCAACGAATTGGTATAGGTGTTCTGCCCGTGGATGTTGTGAAAGAAGATTCTGATTATAAAATTATTATGACACAGGGTGCCTTTGAAATTTCTCAGGAAATCACAGGAGATACTCGAAAAGATATTCTTAGAGCTCTGAACTTATCTGAAACCGATTTGGATGATCGATGTTTGATTCAAATCACTTCGACTGGACATTCAAAAGTTATGATTGGGATGAAGAGCAAAAAGAAGTTGAATTCACTTAAACCAGATTTGACTTCTTTAGTGAATATAAGTAAAACAATCGGTTGCAATGGTTATTTCGTTTTCACCTTCGATTCTGACGATAAAGATATCCTGACTCATGGCCGAATGTTTGCGCCTGCAATTGGCATTCCCGAAGACCCTGTTACAGGAAACGCAAACGGGCCGCTTGGTGGTTACTTAGTGCACCATGGTATCTTAAAAGCTTCTGATGAGGCTGTTACGTTTAAGGGAAAACAGGGTGAAGCCATAGGAAGAGATGGCATCGTTACAGTAACTGTTCAAGTTAAAGATGGAAAGCCGTCTAAGGTGCAGGTGGGAGGTTATGCAAAAATAGCCTTCAAAACAGAAATCACCATATAATCAAAGAAAGCAACCATCCATAGATTCTCTTGAAAATTCGGTTGTTTGAAGTTATATTATGGATTCTTTAAAATGTTTGTATAAATAGTATTAGTAAACAAGGAGTAATAAAGTGGCTAAAAGTTACAATATAGCGGTTATGCCCGGTGATGGTACTGGGCCGGAAGTTACATTAGAAGCGGTAAAAGTCTTGAAGACCGCAGCAGATAAATTCGGTTTCAAAGTCAATCTGACAGATTTCGACTTTGGCGGCGAAAGATACAAGAAAACAGGCGAAACCCTGCCGGATAGCGGCGTAGAAGAGCTTCGCAAATTCGATGCGATTTTACTCGGTGCAATCGGTCATCCCGATGTAAAACCCGGTATTCTTGAAAAAGGTATTCTTCTTAAGGCAAGATTCGAGCTTGACCAATATATCAATCTGCGTCCGGTGAAACTGTTTCCGGGAGTTGAAACGCCATTGAAGGACAAAGGTCCGGATCAAATCGATTATGTTGTCGTGCGTGAAAATACAGGCGACGCTTATACAGGCACCGGCGGCTTCACCATGAAAGATACACCGAATGAAGTAGCTGTTCAAACGGCGGTATATAATCGTTTCCAGGTTGACCGCTGCCTAAAGTATGCTTTTGAATATGCGAAAAAACACGGTAAAAAAGCCCGCGGCAAAGGACCGGAAAATACTCTCGCTCTTTGCGGCAAGACAAATGTTCTTACATTTATTTATGATTTGTGGGAACGTGCATTCCATGAAATGGGCAAAGCCGAATATCCGGATATCCGCAGAGATTATTATCATGTCGATGCAACTTGTATGTGGATGGTGAAAAATCCCGAATGGTTCGACGTGATTGTAACTGGAAATATGTTTGGCGATATCATCACCGACCTTGGCGCGATAACACAGGGCGGCATGGGAATCGCGGCCGGTGGTAATATCAATCCGGAAGGCGTAAGCATGTTCGAACCTATCGGCGGAAGCGCACCTAAATATACTGGTATGAACGTAATTAATCCTTTGGCAGCTATTTGTGCGGCTCAAATGATGCTCGAAACTTTGGGCGAAGAAGAAGCCGGTGCAAAAATTGAAGAATCCGTAAAATTCGTTACTGCAAAAAAAATGAAATCACTAGCAGCCGGAAAAATGGGTTACTCAACAACAGAAGTTGGCGATCTCGTAGCTGAAAAAGTCGCTGAATAAAACCACGGATTACACGGATTACGCTGAAATATAAAAGGAATTAGTATTGCTCAAAAGAGATTTGTTATATTCGGATTTATCGAAGAACATAATCGGAGCAGCAATGGAAGTTCATCGAATTCTCGGTTGCGGCTTTCTGGAAAGTGTTTACGAAGAATCTCTTGCAGTTGAGTTTGATTTGCGTAAGATACCTTATGAAAGACAAAGAACTTTTGATGCTTTTTATAAAGGTCATAAAGTAAAACAGTTTATATGTGACTTTGTTGTTTATGATAAAATTATCGTTGAATTAAAAGCAATAAAAGAAATATCTAATATCGAGCATGCTCAGATAATAAACTATTTAAATGTTACTGACTTAAAATTGGGATTATTACTGAATTTTGGAAGCAGTTCTTTAGAAATTAAAAGAGTTGTTCATTCTAATCCGTGAAATCAGCGTAATCCGTGGTTAATCTTTTTTTACGATGCCGGCGAATTTAACACCAACTTATTTGAAGGCAGAGCAGTGGTTTAAGACGGCCACTACAAATGAGGAAAAACTCCTTGCGCTGGAGAAAATGCTTCAGGTTATACCAAAACACAAGGGTACAGAAAAGCTCCAGGCTGAACTTAAAAAAAAGCTTAGCCATCTCAAAGACGCCTCTTCACAAAAAAAGAGCGGCGGCTCACACGCTGATATTTTCCACGTTCCCAAAGGCGGCGCAGGCCAGGTAGTTTTGTTAGGTATGCCAAATACTGGCAAAAGCTCAATCTTAGCAGCTATGACTAACGCCAAAGTGAACGTTGCAAGTTTTCCTTTTTCGACCAATGAACCTGTACCGGGAATGGTGGAATACGAAGATGTAAAAATCCAGTTGGTTGATATGCCGCCGATCACGGCTGAATTAGTCGCTCCGGGACAGGTAGGGACATATCGCAACTGTGATATAATCGCGATTGTTATAGACTTGTCTTCGGATGTGGACGAGCAGTTGAAAGTGTGCCTGGATTTTCTCGAAACGAGAAATTTTCTTATCAGTGACGAAACACAGGCTACAGATGAAAATGGTAACGCGTTAGGTAAAAAAACTTTTTGCATATGCACCAAATCTGATATTGCCAAACCTGGCGCACTTGAGCATTTGAAACAAATCTGCAAATATCCGTTTGATTTTGTACCTATAGCGGCAGAAGAATTTGAGGGACTGGAAGAACTTTCCAGAAAAATGTTCGAACTTCTCGAAATAATCCGTATCTACGCCAAGCCGCCGGGCAAACCAGCCGATATGGCTGACCCATTTACTATCCCAATCGGCTCAAACGTAATGGACCTTGCTATGCACATTCATCGTCATAAAGCTGAAAGCCTCAAGTCCGCAAGAAAATGGGGAACCGGCGTTCATGACGGCCAACAGGTTCAGAGAACACACATCCTGAGCGACAAAGACATTATTGAGTTGCATTTCCCCTGATTTGAATTATAATTCCTTATCAATTGTATGTGTTAAAAGTATTCTAACCTGAAATCTGAATAGAAGATTTGAAAGGAGACATCAAATGAAAGGCACGTGTAAAATTATCATTTCTTTACTCACACTCTTAATAATGGCAAGTTGTGCTTCTTCGCCGGCTACTGCTCAGCAGAATTCCATATCTATAGACGCGGCGAAAACAAAAGACGCAATTTCGCCATATGTTTACGGCCAGTTTATAGAGCATCTTGGACGATGTGTTTATGGCGGAATCTGGGCGGAAATGCTCGAAGATAGAAAATTCTATCACCCGATAACAGCAGATTATGATCCTTATGTAACTTCGAAAGCTATCCTGCCGGAAAGTGAATTCCAGGTAGTCGGTGCTTCGCCGTGGCAAATTATGGGTTCAGCAAATTCAGTTACAATGGTCAAAGAAGCTTCCTTTGTAGGTGAACACACTCCGCTAATTCAGGCTGGAAGCGGCATAAGGCAACTTGACCTGGGACTTATTAAAGGTAAAGATTATTCAGGTTATATTTATCTCAAAGCTAAAGAAGGCAATCCGAGCGTTACAGTTTCAATAGTCTGGGGAAATAATCAGTCCGACTCGATGACATTCAAGACACTTGAAAAAGATTATGTGAAATATCCTTTCTGGCTAACAAGCCAGGGTGATACAAACAAAGGTAAGCTCGAAATTAAAGTTGAAGGCGGCTCATGTTTCGTCGGTACAGTTTCAATTATGCCTGCGGATAATGTCAATGGCCTGCGAGCCGATACACTCAAGCTTCTTAAAGAACTCAATTCAACTGTATATCGCTGGCCGGGAGGTAACTTCGTTAGCGGTTACGATTGGCGTGATGGAGTCGGTGACAGGGACAAAAGGCCACCAAGAACAAACCCGGCATGGACAGGTGTAGAGCATAACGATTTCGGAATGCACGAGTTTATTAACTTCTGCAGAATCGTAGGCGCTGAGCCGCTCATTACTACCAATACCGGTTTCGGTGACGCATATTCATCTGCCGCGGAACTGGAATATGCAAATGGTTCTGTTCTTACTCCAATGGGTATGTTACGTAAATACAATGGTTCGGCTGAGCCTTTCAACGTTCGCTTATGGTGTGTTGGAAATGAAATGTGGGGTAACTGGCAGCTTGGTTATATGAGCCTTGAAGATTATATCATCAAACATAACTGGGTAGTGGAAAAGATGCTTGAAACAGACCCGGACATAATTTGCTTTGCTTCCGGCGATGTCGATACCGATTGGAGCAGAGGATTAATTGCCGGCTGTGCGGATAATATCGATAAAATCGCAGAGCATTTTTACTGCACTGAAACTATAAAAGATGTCACCAAACACGCAGCTCAAATTAAAGGCAAGATTAAGGAAAAAACTGACTATCATCGTAAACTTCGCCAGGAACTTGACGAGCTTAAAGGTAAAGATATCGAAGTAGCCGTTACTGAATGGAACTACTGGAACTTCAATCCGGGCGAAGGTGACGACCTTAATCCAGCCGATGCATATTGGTACGGCGAGCTTGGAAGAAGATACTTCATGCAGGATGCACTTGGTATCGCTGCGGGCCTGCACGAATTCTACAGGCAATCGGATATCGTTTACCTTGCTTTCTACGCACAGACTGTAAATGTAATTGGATGTATAAAGACAACCAAAACAGAAGCGAGCTTTGCCGCTACGGGTTTGCCGCTGAAGTTATACAGAAACCATTACGGCACAATTCCGGTTGAGCTTACTAACAATAACGATGCACTTGATATCGCGGCCGCGTGGACAGAAGATAAAAAAGCTCTTACAATCGGCGTAGTAAATACAACCGCACAGGAACAGAAAGTAACAATGGACCTCAAAGGCGCCAATCTTACTGGAGCAGGTACAGTTTGGGTGATTGAAAATTCCGACCCGATGTCTTACAACGAGCCGGGCAAGGATCCGAAAATTGAAATCAAGGAAAGCAAAGTTTCAGGCGTTTCCAATCAACTGGCTGTTCCCGGTTATAGTATTAGTCTTTATAGACTTGATGTGAATTAATTAAGGAACAAAGTTGCAAAGACACAAAGGCACAGAGTAAAATTTTTAGAGTTTACGAAATGCGTTTGATTAGATTCGAAGAAGGAAGTGGTTATTGCGGCAAATGCCTGAAACAAGTGCCGGTATCAAGGGCAAGAGTCAGGCATTTACCTTATCTCATTATATCTTTGTTAACCGCTGGTATGGGTGCTTTTTTCTGGATACGCGAAGCACGTAAAGAGCATCCCTGGAAATGTCTCGATTGCGGCTCAGAAGTTTATAGAATTATGAATTAATTAACTGTGTCATGGGCATCCTGCCCATGAAGCATGGCCAAGATGGCCATGCCACGATAAGTTATAAATTAATATCAAAATTAGAAACAGGATTTTCAATATGGAATGTAAAAAACAACAAAACTTAAAAAATTGTAACTGTTCATATTCAGGTTGTAATAAAACTGGTGTTTGCTGTGATTGTATAAGTTATCATTTAGCAATGAAACAACTCCCGGCCTGCTGCTTCCCGGATGAAGTAGAAAAAACATACGACAGAAGCTTCAAAGCCTTCGCAAAAGCCTGGAATTTATAATCCAGACAGAATAATCTTATCAAGAAATAGGCCGAGTATTAAAGCTCGGCCTGTTGAATATTAGCATTTAATTTTCTTTCTTTCGTATCACATACGTTTTCATCGCTCGAGTTTCTTCTGTAAAGGTAACACCAAATTGTTCCTCGAACCATTTCTTCGCAAGTTCAAGACCTTCAGCGCCAGGCCAGAATGCATCTTCAAAACTCATAGGTATATCTTCAACAAGACCTGTTTCATTGACTATGACCATTTTTTCATCGTTGCTTTCAATGCCGCTGTCCTGTTGTCTTGCCAATTCCTTGAATAAATATGACAGCAAATGACCATTTGGTACCCTGCTATGTGTCATTCCTATTTTAGATTCCTTACTCGAATCGTAGCGCAACGGCGCTTTGACATCTCTATGATCTTTCAGCGGCTGACCATTATAATGTGCTACAAGAACTTTTCTTGTTGGTCCCTCTTCAAGAATAAGTTCCATATCGAACTTATTGAGGATAAATTCAACTCGTTCTCTTAGACTTATTCCTTCTTTGTATATAAGGTCAGCTATTAGTTCCTGCTTTGCAGATTCTTCTTCAAATCTTATTTCAACATCGGTGTAAGGTTGAATATCACTGCAATTCCATAACCAAATTACCAAATCGCTGATCGGACCATCTATTGGATAAATTTTGTAACCTTCATGACCTGGTATTGTTTTTGGTACATTTTGAAAGTACATATATTCATTGCTGTTTCTTTCCAGAAGTTCCATTTTTTCAGGTAAAGGGTGACTTTTATAATACTCGGAAATTTCCTCACGCCTTTTTCGTGCAGCTCGCCTTGCTCTTTGGTTTACAGCATTCTGCCTTGCCCTTTTCAGCAAAGATTCATAACCTTCCCGCTTAGTATATTCAGAACCTAAGAAATCAGCGATTTGCTCATCCGCCAGGTTAGCGTCTGCAATTAAAGGCTCGATTAATAGAACAAGATTATTATCATAGAAATCTTCATCAGATAACTTATCAACTGCATCGATTCGCTTGAAAAGAGATTTGGCCTGTTCCAATTGATTAGTAGCCGCTAAGGCGGTAATATATTCCCTGAAAGCAGATCTAAACACATAACGTGTGTTTTCAAATAATAGCGGCGTAAGAACTTCGCCAATTTCAATAACTTTTTCAAAATCCATTTCATCAGCAGCCATTTCTATCCAGAATCGTAGAAGTGATGAATTTCGAGGTTGAGACTTCCAGTCGGGAATTTCCTGTAACAAACGTTCAAGACGCTCTGTCTGTTCTTCATTCTTTAACTTGTTAGCCAGGGAGATTTCCCAACTCAGAGTATCCGTATATTCAGGGCCGAAACTACTCGGGCAAGGGACATTTTCTTCCCATTCAGTCAAATCAACCGTGCCGATAAGTTCCGGTTTTGTATTTACAGGAAAATCATAAGCATCATGTTCACGAAATAACGTTATTTTGGAAGGTCTTTTGTCATCAAAAGGAAAATCTATCGGGAGGAAGATATCCAGAGACGTATCATCTCCAAGGCGGTAGGCTCCACGCATACTAATATAAATCCGGCCAAGGTCGTCTTCAATGCGAGAAAAACCATGAAAAGGATTGCCGTTAGGTAAATAGTCACGAGATTTGCCAGCAACAATCCAGACAACTCCATTCTCTGTTATACCTGCCCGTTTAACGACGGGAATATGATAGGCGGATTTCTTGAACACTTCTTTAGGTGTAATATCTTTACCGCCGGGATCAGTTAAAAAAGCATAGGCGATATTGGCTTTATTATTATCCTGTTGTTGACGAAATACCTGTTCGAAGGCATTTGGGTCGAAAAATTCATCAGGTTGTTTGTTCGAATATGTAAGAAATACATCCGAGCAATAGCCATCCCTTGAACCCCAAATACGAATATGGATAGGTAATTTGCTTTCGCGTAAAGCCCAGATGCGCATCCACTGTGTTCTGTTTAACTGGGAATCGAAAACAACAAGGTCCTCGGAAATTATCGCTTCGGAATTAACAAGAGGTGTAACATTGGTCAGGTTGTCTGCAGCTATGAAGTTTATAACTGTATTCAGCGAAAACCGTCCTTGTGAAGTTTCATACATCTCAAGCATTCGTTTTGCGCGGGCATCCGCTTCTACACTGCTGCGATTTGAAATGTCAAAAGCATTAGTAACCTGGCCGTCTTTTCCGAAAATCACCTGTGAACCCATTCGAATTCTCGCATTGCCTCCCTGTCCGATCCATATCTCGAATTGCTCCGCATCAGCCAGAGCATCATCTTTTTCATAAAAAACCGCACTGAAAAACTCTACCGACTGGAATTTTTCAACAACATCGGCCCAAGCAATACTTGAGCCGCCAATCATATGCAAACCTGATAAAACTACTATAATAAGCACCGCGGCTGCGGTGAGCTTAACAAAAGAATTTTTTATTAGAATTTCCCATATATTTAGCCTGTATGAAGGTGATTTTTGTTGTTTGAGTTTTTCGAGATGCTCTAAGCTATCGCCAAGGATTTTCTTTTCTGTATGGGTATTAGTCGATATTTTTGATTCTTCGATCAGCTTTTTTATTTTATTTTCGGGATTCATTTTATTAGCTCCCCATCCAAAATTGTCCTGAGCTTGTCAATTCCATATTTGTATCTGCTCTTGATTGTATTTACTGAAATTCCCTGCTCTTGAGCGATTTGCTGAAACGTCAGGCCAGCCTGAAAGTGCAGCATTATTACTTCTCGCTGGTCAAATGGGAGTTGTGACATCGCGGCGTTTAACTGCTGCAATTGCTCGTTACAGACAA
>JAFGPS010000214.1 GCA_016936075.1 Sedimentisphaerales bacterium
ATTGGTTCTATGGTACAACCTCCTCATATGTAGGTGGAGGAATATTTGCAAGCGGAGGAAATACTAAGTTGCTAAATTGTGTGGTAGTAGGAAATGCTGCCACAAAGAAAGGTGGGGGCATATGGTGCAGCCATGGGAACTATCAAATCATCAATTGTACTGTGAGTGGCAATCGTACAGGTGCATGGGGATATGGCGGTGGTATTCTATTTAGCTTCTCTGATGGTACAAATACATCATTACTGAAGAATTCAATAATTTGGCAAAATAGGGCTGAACGTGCGGGTAATGAAATCATGTTTTCTAGCGGTATACCGCCGAGCATGCTGGTCCATACTACAAATAGTCTAATCGGTGAGGAACCAAATGACATTGTTATGGCTATCGGTTACGTTTACGATACACTCTCTGGGCAATGGCTAACAGGAAACCCCGTATTCTCGGGTACCGGCTACTGGGATCCAAACGGCACATTGGAGGATTTGTCTGATGATTTCTGGGTAGATGGTGATTACCATTTAAAATCTCAGGCTGGGAGATATGATCCAAATACTCAAAGCTGGGTACAGGACGATGTAACAAGTCCATGTATCGATACAGGTGACCCGAACAGTCCTATAGGATTAGAACCATTCCCTAACGGCGGCTATATAAACATGGGCGCTTACAGCGGAACAAGCGAAGCGAGTAAATCATATTTTGATAAACCTGTATGCGAAACTATTGTAGCAGGCGATATTAACGGCGATTGCAAAGTTGATATTCTTGATTTGGAGATTATGTTGCTCCACTGGCTGGAGGAACATTAAAAGTAATCATAATGTAAGATGGAAAGGATTTTGAAATAGAAATTCAAAAGGCTAAGCAGATAAGAACAACAACAATTTTTATTGTAATGATATTTTGCCTAAGTTGCTTTGGTTTTGAAGCAGGTGACGGCTCAATAGATAATCCATACCAGATTGCTACATCAGAAGATTTACTTTCAATCGGCTCTGACCCTAATCTTTTAGACAAACATTTTATATTAGAATCCGATATAGACCTCGACCCAAACCTTCCCGGCGGAAAAGTCTTTTCCCATGCGATCATCGACGCAAATTTTACCGGATGCTTTAATGGAAACGGTCATACAATCCAAAATCTTGAGATTAATAGCTCGGAGGATTATGTGGGTATATTCGGCTTTATCGGATCGAAAGGAGTCGTTGAAAATCTTATAGTTGAAAATGTTCAAATTTATTGTACTGGAAGTGATATAGGCAGTATAACGGGAAAAAACTGGGGAACAGTCAGGAATTGCCATGTTACAGGTATTGTTTATGGAAAATCAGGAGTAGGTGGTCTGGTCGGTACAAATGGTTCTTATGTACCTATTAGATCAAGTTCATACACACAGTTAACATCCACATATCTTGCTGAAGAGATTTATGAAGGTATAATCTCAGCTTGTTCTGCAAATATAATAGTTAATGGAGTCGAGACTGAGTATCCTACAACGAGTTTGGGATGCCTTGCAGGTGTAAACTCCGGCGGTATGATTCTCAATTCGAAATCATCTGGTATTGTAAATGGTGACAATTATATAGGTGGTATCACTGGAATGCACAGAAAAGGTTTAATTGCTAATAGCTACTCTGAGAGCAGAGTCCAAGGTATCAGTTGGGTTGGAGGTTTGATAGGTTACAGTTTTGACAATATTATGCTATGCTACTCGACTGGATTAGTGACAGGTGATAAATACTCTGGAGGTCTTATTGGACAGAGTTTTGGGTATTCATATCTAAGTTATTGGGATGTTCAAGCAATTGGTCTGGATTTCAGCAGCAGCGGAAGAGGAAAAACTACCGAACAGATGAGGAATATCAAAACATTTAAAGGCTGGGGATATGAAAATGTCTGGACTATCGATAATGGAAATGATTATCCTCGTTTAGCTTGGGAAAATGCTCCCGGAAATTTAATTATAGATACTATACCAGAATACGCAGGAGGTATTGGTGATGTAAACGATCCATACCAGATAAGGACGGCTGAACAGCTTTTTGCTTTAGGTTACTGCTGGCCTGATTTTAATAATAATTTTATATTGATGCAGGATATTGATTTTAATGATATTGACCCGAATATAGTAGCTTCAATTGGAGTCCCTGCTTTTCCATATTCAGGAATTTTTGATGGTAATAATAATTCAATATCGAATTTTAAGTATTATAACAATTCCGAAAACTACGTTGGTATTTTTGGCTGTATCGGGCTAAATAGCGTAGTTAAGAATATCTCGATATTAAATGCAGATATCAAAGGTTATAATAATACAGGAATATTAGCAGGAAGCAATCAGGGATTAATTCAGAACTGTTTTGTGAGCGGCTGCGTAGACGGATATAACTATGTGGGAGGATTAGCGGGTTATAATGAGGAAAACGCTGTAATCAATTTATGCAGCTCAGACGTTGATGTGAATGGAACAAGCAATGTTGGAGGCCTTATAGGCCGGAATTATAAAGCTACTATAACTATGAGTGATTCATTCGCAATAGTAACAGCAAACAGTGAATTAGCAGGCGGATTGGCAGGATCAAATTATGGTAATATTGAACGATGTTTCTCAAATGGTTTGATAAGATGCAATTTTGGTGCCGGTGGTCTTGTTGGTTCAAACGTTACTTATGTTTCTTTTCCAGGTACTGGAATAATATGCGATAGTTATTCTAATGTAATTGTCGAAGGAGAAAAATATGCGGGAGGATTAACAGGTTATCATAGAGGATCTGTATCTCGGTCTTACTCAACAGGCATGGTTAGTGGTATTAAAAGCTCGGGAGGCCTCATAGGTTACCGAGATACGGCAGAAGGTCTTTATCCAGCATCAATCGAAGATTGCTATTGGGATATACAAACCAGCGGTCTGGAAACGAGCGAAGGAGGTGTTGGTTTGACTACAACTCAGATGAAAAATCAGGAAAGCTTTGTAAACTGGGATTTTTCTGAAATCTGGGATATAGCAGAAAATCAAACATATCCTTTTCTGAGAAGATAGGCTAATTATGGATTTCAATTTATAGTTCTTCAATTGACTTTGCAATTTATGTGAGGTATATATTTCAGTTGTTTGTGTCATGGGCTTCCAGCCCATGAAAGCATGGGCAAGATGCCCATGCCACGAATATGCGAAGGTGAAGTAAAATTTTGTCAATGAATGTGTGGGCGGGATGTCCGCGACACGAAGATTACCAATGAAGAATACAATCGAAATAAAACCAAACGATACAATAGTATTTATAGGCGATAGTATAACTGATGCAGGGAGATTTGAAACTGTTCATAAGCCTTTCGGGTATGGGTATGTACATTTCGCCGCGAATCAACTTCTTGCCAAGTACCCTGATTACAATATTAATATCATTAATACTGGGATAAGCGGCAATACGATTCGCGATTTGAAATCTCGATGGGAAAAAGACTGCCTCGACTATAATCCTGATATAGTCAGCGTACTTATTGGAATAAACGATGTGTGGCGTTTTCATACTAACAGGCTTGACGAAGCGGTTTTCCTTAATGAATATAAGTTAATATACGAAGAGTTACTTTCACAATTAAAAGAGCAAAACGATTGCCAGATAGTTCTTATCGAGCCGTTTATGTTCTGTAATAATACTGATAACCCAATGTTTATCGCATTGCAGGACTATATAGAGGTAGTTAATAATCTCGCAGATAAATTCGATGCGGTTCTTGTACCCCTGCAAAAGTTAATTAATGAAATGATTCATCGTGTCCCACCCCAAAAGTGGTCCGATGACATGGTGCATCCCTATGTCTGGGCGCATTGTTGGATAACTCAACGATGGCTCAAAGCAACATGCATATAATTTTATGTCACGCTAAAAAAAAAAACTTTCATAGATACAGTAACGACAAGGGTTAAGAACATGTTAGGGAAAAAACATAAAAAAAATAGGAAAATATCTCTTTACAGTTCATCGAATTTCCATAAACTGGTCGATACAGATTGGATGTGCGTAACAACAATATCTGGTTTAATTTCCGTGTATTTTTCTATATGTTGTGGTCCTTTTTATTCGCATGGAGGCGTATAGATGTCTTATAAGTTTGATCCGAAGAACCCTTTTGAAGCAAAACAACAAAAAACTAAAACACCTGTGAAGGTAACTGAATCGAAAGGTTTGAAAATGGAGCATTATTTCTCAACTCAGGGAGTGCATCCATTTGAGCAGCTTGAATGGGAAACACGCTCAGCGAAGATTTCCGGTGATAGCGGACAAACTATATTCGAGCAAAATGATATAGAAGTTCCCGCTTCATGGAGTCAATTGGCAACAAAGGTAGTTGCAAGCAAGTACTTCTTTGGCGATATCGAATCAGGTCAGCGAGAAAACTCCGTAAAACAGCTTGTTCACCGTGTTTGCAAGGCAATCGCAGACAGAGGTAAAAAAGACGGTTATTTCACGACAGATGAAGATTCCGAAGTATTTTATAACGAACTTACATGGCTTTGCGTGAACCAGTACGGCTCATTCAATTCGCCGGTCTGGTTCAACGTTGGGCTTTGGGATGTTTATGGTATAAAGGGGAGCAAGCACAACTACCACTGGGACCCGGAAACCAAAGATGCACAACCTTGCGCACATAGTTATGAATATCCACAGGCATCTGCCTGTTTTATCCAGTCAGTCAAAGACTCCATGACAGATATTATGAGGCTTGCAACGAGCGAAGCAATGCTCTTCAAGCATGGTTCAGGTACAGGAACCGACTTATCAACATTAAGAAGCAGCAAAGAAAAGCTATCAGGCGGCGGAAAACCTTCCGGGCCTTTGAGCTTTATGAGAGTTTATGACCAGATAGCAGCCGTAATTAAATCAGGCGGCAAAACACGCAGAGCCGCTAAAATGCAGTCTCTTAAAGTTACCCATCCTGACATTAGGGAATTCATCACTGCTAAAACTGAAGAAGAGAAGAAAGCCTGGGCCTTAATAGACGCTGGTTACAATCAGGACCATAATAACGAAGCATATAGCAGTGTTATGTTCCAGAACTCCAATCTTTCCGTACGAGTTACTGACGAATTTATGCAGGCAGTTGAAAAAGATGACTCATGGTTCACACGTTCGGTAACTACCGGCGAGAAGGTCGAAGAACATGAAGCACGTATACTAATGGACCTAATTGCTGAAGGCACAAGGATTTGCGGCGATCCAGGACTGCAATATGACAGTACAATCAATCGCTGGCATACGTGCCCGAATTCTGGCCCGATTAACGCCTCTAATCCATGTAGTGAATACATGTTTATTGATGATTCGGCATGTAATCTTGCATCGCTGAATTTAATGAAATTTCGCAAAGAAGATGGCTCTATCAACGTAGAAGCATTCAAAAAAGCAATTCGTTTATTCATTATAGCACAGGAAATTCTTGTAGATAACGGAAGTTATCCTGATAAGGAAATTGCTATAAATAGTCATCTTTACCGCCCTCTCGGTCTTGGTTATGCAAATCTTGGTTCATTAATGATGAGTCTTGCACTTCCATATGATTCCGACCAGGCAAGAGCTATTGCCGGTGCAATCAGCGCGATTTTGACTGGTTCGGCGTACTGTGCAAGCGCAGAATTGGCCGCAATGAAAGGTCCGTTCGACGAGTTTGAAAAGAATCAGGATTCGATGCTGAAGGTAATAAATATGCACCGCGAACTCGCCTGCAATATCCCGGAAGCACATTGTCCTGACTATTTGCGAAATGCCGCCAAAGACGCATGGGACCAGGCATTCGACACAGGTTCAAAAACAGGATTCCGCAATGCCCAGACAACAGTTCTGGCGCCAACTGGAACTATCGGTTTCATGATGGATTGCGATACGACAGGTATTGAGCCTGATATTGCCCTGGTAAAATATAAATTACTCGCCGGCGGCGGAATGCTCAAACTTGTTAATAAAACTGTTCCCATGGCACTCGAAAGATTAGGTTACAGCGCAGACGACATTAAATCTATCTGCGATTATATCGATAAACAAGAAACAATTGAAGACTCAGAAAAACTCAATCCAGATCATTTACAGGTATTCGATTGTGCTTTTAAGCCTCGAAACGGCAAGAGATACATACATTATCTTGCACATTTGAAAATGATGGCTGCGGTACAACCCTTTATCTCAGGTGCTATAAGTAAAACAATTAACATGCCGAAGGAATGCACAGCCGATGAGATTTCCAATGCATATATGGAAGGCTGGAAACTCGGATTAAAAGCAGTTGCAATTTACCGAGACGGCTCAAAAAGAATGCAACCTGTTTCTACTAAAGAACACAGTCAAAGCAAAGCCAAATCAAAATCAGCTCCGGCAGATAATACTCCTCCGGCCAAGCCGTTCAGGAGAAGACTACCGGAAACAAGGCATAGTATCACACATAAATTTTCAGTAATTGGCCATGAGGGTTACCTAACGGTGGGGCTATATGAGGATGGGCAGCCTGGTGAGCTTTTTATCACCATGGCCAAGGAGGGCAGCACCGTTGGGGGCCTCATGGATGTAATAGGAACATGTACTTCGATGGCACTACAGTATGGTGTGCCGCTTATTACTCTTGTGGATAAATTCCGTCACGCTCGATTCGAGCCTTCGGGAATGACTTCTAATAGAGATATACCTTTCGCAAAGAGTCTTATCGATTATATTTTCTGTTGGCTTGGTTGCCAGTTTATACCGGGTTATGCCGATAAAAACACACCAAACAGGTCTGGAAACGTTACTCCAAAGGAAAATAAAAATACTACAACCGCAAAACAGGTTGTCGAAAAAACCAAAGAGCTTTCAAAGAAAATCGCAGAAGCCAAAAAGGCCCCTGCTCTTTCAAATCCGAAAGCCAATGTACAGCCGCAAGCTACAGATACGAAATCACAGAATAAGGTTATGAATGGCCCTAAAATATTCCCTATTTTAACAAATCGATTAAAAGATTCTTCAAATAACTTAAATGTATTGGTAAGTACTACATTAACAAATGAAACAGATCCTTCGCAGGCAGAAGCAAAAACTATGCAGGAATTCAGTGCTCAATTTGCCCACTTCCTTGACGACGCCCCTGCCTGTGATATATGCGGCTCAATAACAGTACGAAATGGAACATGTTACAAATGCTTCAACTGTGGCAACTCAATGGGTTGTTCGTAAAATCCCTTATAATAAACAACAAAAAAAGGAATACGATTGTATTCCTTTTTCATTTTAAAGCTGCAACTGATAAAACATATATTATGGCTCAGGTTCGGTTAAACCTTCCTGTATTGCAAATTTAGTCAATTGAGCAATGTTATCAATTTGCAATTTATCCATTATTCTGAGTCGATGTGCTTCTACAGTTTTCGGACTGATATATAATATTTGACCAATCTGTTTTGTGGTTTTTCCTTCGGCTAAAAGCTGAAGTACTTCTCTTTCCCTTTGACTTAATATCGAAAATACTGATTTATCATCGTCTTTTTTGCTGGCGTATTCCTTGATTACCATATCACCAATAGCCGGACTTATATAGGTTTTGCCAGACATTACTGTTCTGACTGCGCCAACCAATTCGTCAAACGAGCAATCTTTCAAAAGATAACCAGAAGCACCGGCCCGAAACATTTCCCTTATATATTTATCACTTGAGTGCATAGAAAGCCCAATAACTTTTACATTCGGCCAATCTTTTGTAATTCGTCTTGTTGTCTCTATACCGTTCAAGCCTGTCATTCCGATATCCATTATTACTAAATCAGGCAATAAATCTTTCACTAAATCAATAGCGGTAAAACCATCCTTAGCCTGCCCTAGGACATCAATACCCTGTTCCTGCTCGAACGACCTGCTCAAACCATGACGTAACATAGCATGATCATCTGCCAGAATTATCTTTATGCTCATAAATCAACTCCTATTGCTTTTCATGTTTAATATCAAGAGGAGCAATTAAAACTGCCTTAGTCCCCCTGCCTTTTGCGGATTCAATTTCCAATTTCCCACCAATATGGTTCAATCTCTCACGAATACTGAATATACCAAATCCTTTTCTTTTTGTCGAAATATCGTTTTGGATAGAAACATCGAAACCCTTTCCATCATCTTCAACCATTATATGTATGTTTGATTTTAATCTTAACAACGATACTTTTACAATGGTAGCTCGTGAATGTTTAATTGCGTTAATGAGCAACTCTCTGATAGAACGATATAAAAGAACCTTAACTTCGTCAGTCAAAGGTTTTGGTTTCTCGCAGTCTTTAAAGAGGCATTGAATTTTTCTTTCTTTTGAAATCTTATCAACCAAATCTTCAACCGCAACTTCAAAACCAAGGTCATATAGTATGCCTGGACTTAAATCAAAACTCAATGTTCTTGTTTGTGTAATAGCTAAATCGAGCTGTTGTGCTATTTCTTTAATTGTTTTAGCGGCATCTTCCGGAACTGACTTTTGAAGCTTTTTCAGCTCTCTGCCTGAAAAAGCAAGAATCTGGCCAATCGAATCATGCAAATCCTGAGCGATTTTACGCCGCTCCTGTTCCTCGGCAAGCTGAAGCCTGGCAGACAAAGCCCTTAGTTCCTGATGATTTCTGCGTATTTCATCTTCTGCTTTTTTACGTTCCGTAATATCATGAAGCATAATCAGAATACCTTGTTTTCCCTGATGAATAACAGAAGTAGCTGAAGTCTCTATTTCCTCAAGTGAACCATCGGGAAAGACGAACTTAATTTCTCTTGGTCGAATCCTTTTGTTTTTCTCCAAAAGCAATTTCATATCTTCTCGAAAACTATTCACAAAATCAGGATGAATAAATTCCAACAAAGACTTACCAATTACTTCTTCAGGATTATTTGCCTTTAAAAGCTTCATCGCAGACGCATTAACAAATACAATTTTCTCTTCTGCTATTACACAAACAGATTCAGGAGAAAATTCAACAAGACTACGATAGTTCTCTTCACTTTCCATTAAAGCAAGTTCGGTCATCTTTCGCTTTGTTACATCCATCAGGGAAAAAACCAAAAACTCAACCTGCCCATCATTATCCAGTATCGGAACCAGAGTCCAGTTCCAGTATGTGACTCCCGCTTCCGGGTGATCAGGAAAAGAAAAAGGTCTGGCCAGAGCCTGATAAGGCTTTTTAGTCATTACAACTTGTTTGAAAATGCCCTCGTTTTCCTCGTTGGGATAAAATTCAAAATGATTATGTCCCTCGAACTCATTTATATTTTTCTGGCAGGAATCGGCGTAAGCCTTGTTCACACGGATAAAATTAAAATCCCTATCGAGAATCACAAGCGGCGTAATTGTATATGCAAAAAAGGCATCCAAAACTTTGATACGCTCTCTAAGCTGTGCCTGTGCTGCTATTCTATCTTTAATTTCCTTTTGAAGAATTGATATGGTTTGAGCTAATTCAGTTGTTCTTTGATGTACTTTCAGGTCAAGCTCATCACGAGCCTTGCGCAGTTCATCTTTTATCTGTTCCTGGATAGTAATGTCCCTGCCGTATAAATTAACATATCCCGCATCTGGTATCGAAGCAATTGCTATTGAAAAAATATTCTGACCGCATTTAATCTGCTCAGTGAATTGACGATTATACCGCATGGAATTTTTAATCGAACGTATCCAGTTACTCGGTACTTTTTGCCCTATTTTACATTTCAATTCATCCAAAAACACTTCACCTGGTTTATTACTATAAACAATCGTTCCATCTTCAGATATGCGCAGCACCGGGAAAGGATTTTCTGCCGGAAATTTCGCCAGTTCTATAACCTGACGCTCAGCATATTGGCGAGCGGAAATATCTATCACAGCAATACGGCAGCGGGTAATCTGTTTATCGACATCAATCATAGGCTCAATAAGAAGCTCGGCGGGATATTGCCCTCTTTCTCTGGAGTTCATCATCAAATCAAAACGCCGGTGTGTTCCGGTTTGGAATACTTCCCTGCATTTCAGATAAAAAGTGTCCTTGTCTTCTTTATTATCGATGCAAAGAACAAAAGGTTTTTCGAGCAACAAATTTCTTTCTATCCCCATCATCACAGCACCGGTCAGGTTGGCTTCTGTAATAACGCCTTTTTTATCGAGAACAAAATAACCTACAGGTGCAAAATCAAACAATTCGGTATATTTGCTCCGGGATTCTTCAAGCTCAATCTGTGCTTTGCGAAGCTCTTCATTCTGCATCTCAAGCTCGATCTGGTGAACACGTAATTCGTGGATTGTTTTAAGAATATCCTCTTCGCTCATCTTTTCAATCGAAAACTTCTCGTTGCGAAGATCATGCTCAACTTTCCTTCGAAGATTCAGGAAGTCGTCATTTGGGATCGTTTCTTTTTTCATTTTTTGTTTACCACATTCTCAATATCCAGCGGTGCTTTTAAAACGGCCGTTGTTCCCTTTCCTAAAGCTGATTTAATTTCGAGTTTGGCCCCGACATAATCCAGACTTTCATATATGCTGAAAAGTCCGAATCCGCTTGAACCATTTTTATAATTATGCGGCTTTAACGTATCAAATCCCACACCGTTATCCCTGATTTTAACCTGAATGTGATTATTGAGACGTGTTATTGTTACTGTTACATGTTTTGCATTTGCGTGTTTTACAATATTAACTAAAAGCTCGCGAACGGCACGAAACAAGAGTACCTGCACGTCGTGTGCAAGGGGCTTCGACAGGCCATCGTCCTTAAATTCTGTGGAAAGACCGTGCTTCTTTTGTATATTGTCGGTGAGCCATTCCACAGCACGTACAAAACCAAACTCGTAGAGTACAGGTACGCCAAGCTCTGATGTCAGCGACCTGATATTTTCGATTGTCGAGCGGATAAGAGCACGGATTTCATCCAAAGCGCCGTTATCCTGAAACGAGACGGATGAGCTGGATAAGGATTCCAGCTTCATTTTGGCAATAGCCAGGTTTTGCGCAATATTATCGTGCACATCAATAGCAACTTGCCTGCGGACTCGTTCTTCAGAAAGTGACAGTTCCGAGGAAAGGCGTCTTAACTGGTCATGATAGTCTATAAGCTTTTTGACTATTTTGCGATTGGAAATGTCTATGACTGCCACGCGGCAGTGGACAGTTTCACCTTCACTATCAAATAGCGGCTCAATAAGAAGCTCCGCGTAAAATTGCCCTTTGCCTTTGCAAAGCATTTTTAAATCACACTGTTTGCTGGCCGCTGTTTTGAAAACTTCATGACGATTCAGGTAAAAAATATCCTTGTCTTCATTGTTATCAATGCAAATAGCAAAAGGCTTTCCGAGCAAAACCTGTCTTTCTATGCCCACTATCGAAGAGCCGGTAAGGTTGACTTGCGAAATACTTCCCTTTTTATCGAGGACAAAATAACCTACCGGAGCGAAATCAAATAAATCGGCATATTGATTGCGGGACTCCTCAAGCTCGATCTGAGCTTTGCGAAGCTCTTCGTTCTGCATCTCAAGCTCGATTTGGTGGATACGCAACTCGTGGACTGTTTTAAAAACATCCTCTTCGCTCATATTTTTAATAGACAGCTTTTCCAGCCTTAGTCCATGTTTGGCCTTGTTGCGAAGATCAGTTATGCACTTATTACTGCCCGTCTTTTTTTCCGCAGCCATAATAACTCTCCAATTTTTCGCTTTCTCATTTTTAAGTTATTTTCTCAATCGCCATGAGTATAAACTCTGTTCGTTTACCCTCCTGCGATACACACCTTGCGTTGAGAATCATCTTTTTTGTATCAATGCCGGGAAATTTGTATTCGACCTCGAAGTCCTCAAAAAATGTATTTTTTGAAAGGATGTTTTTTAAAAGTTTTCTTAATTTCGGGATATCCCATTGCCCATTTCCAATATCATAGATGAATTTGCCTTCCGTTTCTTGGGATTTAGCAGCAAAGGTTCTATAAAACGCTCTGTTCGCAGAGAGAACTTTTAATTCTTTATCCAGAACAAGCATCGGCTGGCGAACCATCTCGAATATACTTTCCGCATATCGTTGAGCTTCTTTTTCTTTACTGATATCGAAGATGGTAATGACTACTCCATCAATAACATTTTCGGTTGTCCTGTATGGAGCAATCTTAACAAGCAGCCATAAACCATCTTTTGTTTGCACTTCACACTCAATTTTTTCAAGTGTTTTAAGTACTTTCTCCATATCTGCTTCAAGATTTACATATTCGAGCTTGTTGACAATGTTATCCAAAGGCCTGCCTGTATCTGATTCAATGAATTTGAACAGATTCCTCGATTCGGGAGTAAATCGCTTGATTTTAAGTTCAGTATCTAAAAAGACTGTCGCGATATTTGTGCTGGCAAGAAGGTTGTTCAAGTCATCATTTACCTGGAACAACTCGTCTATCTTGGACTGGTGCTCACTGTTGACAGTACGAAGTTCTTCATTTGTCGATTGCAGCTCTTCCCTGCTGGTCTCAAGCTCTTCGTTAGTGCTTTGAAGCTCCTCGTTAGTCGATTGCAGCTCTTCATTGCTGCTTTTTAACTCCTCGTTACTGGTCTCTAATTCCTCGATGGTAGTCTGGAGATATTCTTTTGTCGATTTCAGTTCCTGCTCGAGAGCTTCAATTCGCGGGGGGATTTTATGCTCTATTTTAGCCTTTTTTTCTACTTTTTCTGAGGATATCTCTTTTTGCGGTTTAATATCGAAGACAACCATTAAGAGATTTTCCTTAATCCCCCATTCTTTAACCGGTCTGACTATAAGATTAAAGTTCAGCATCTCGTTGTCGTATTTTACCTGCATATTTTCACTGATTGCGGTCTTTTCTTCTCGCTCGGCTTTATGAAGAAGAATACTCAGGGGATAATGAAATTCCCGCTTTGCCATCTTGAGAATATTAGTAGTAGGCTCACCGCCGGGCTGGACAAGAAATGCTCCTGTATCACCATGAAAATAAATTATATCGTATTTCTCGTTCAATAGCACACATGGAAGCGAATATTCTTTCAATATCAGGTTTATCGCAAGACGGCTGATGTCGGTTTCATTCTTTTGCTGTTTTTCCTGTGTCCCGGATTGACCTGCAAATTCTATAACATTCTGTATAACCGGATATTCGTGATGTCTTAAAGCATTTGATTTGCGGCTGAATATCTTCTGCTTGGTATCAACCGGCGAAAACAAATCCGAGAATTGTCCAATAGTCTCACTGGTGCCGAGAAACAAAAAACCATTCGGATTAAGAGTATAATGGAACAATGGGATAATTTTCTTCTGCAAATCCTGGTTCATATAGATAAGAACATTTCGGCAGCATATCAGGTCAAGTTTGGAAAACGGAGGGTCCTTAATCAAATCCTGCTTCGCAAAAACCAGTTTTTCGCGAATCTGTTCCTTTATTTTGTAACTATTGTCAAGACGGACAAAATATTTTTTGAGAAATTTATGAGAAATATCCGCAGATATACTGTCAGGATACCTGCCGTACCTGGCAGTATCGATAACTTCCACGTCCAAATCAGTAGCAAATATCTGGACTTCCATTTTCTTTTTCATCTCTTCCAAAGTCTCTTCTAAAAGCATTGCAACCGAATAAGCCTCTTCGCCGGTAGCACAGCCGGGTATCCAGATGCGTATACTGGAATTGAGAGGCTTGCTGCGAATAATCTCTTTGATTGCTTTTTCCTTCAATGCCTTAAATGCATCCGAATCACGGAAAAAATTCGTTACTGTGATAATCATGTCCTTGAAAAGAGCCTTGACTTCCTTTGTATTTTCGCGGAGAAACCTGATATATTCTTTAATATCCGAAATCTGGTGGACAGCCATTCGCCTTTGAATTCGACGCTGAATCGTATTGCGTTTGTAATTAGAAAAATCATGGCCGGTAATAGTTCGCATTATTCCGAATATTTGCTGTAAATAGGTTTCAAACTTATCTACGGCGGCCTCATGCCTTCGATGTGTTTCCAGGTATGGATGTTTTACATATTGCATCAATTTATCCGGCATCTTTTCGACTGGCAGAATAAAATCAACCAGTCCAGTATCGATTGCGCTTCTCGGCATATTAAAATACTTTGCCTGTTTTTCTTCCTGCGCCATTGCCAATCCGCCGGCGGCCTTGATTTCCTTCATACCAAGCGTGCCATCGCTTCCTGTACCTGAAAGAATTATGCAAATAGAACGCTCGCCCAGGTTATTGGCCAAAGATTTGAAAAAATAATCTATTGGCAGCCTTGTACCGTAAGCATCGTCGGAATTATCGCAATAAAACTTGCCGTTTGTTATGGAAATATCTTTATGAGGTTGATTGATATATATGCTTTCAGGCTGAATCTTCATGCCGTCGGTAATCTCAAACACTTTCAGTTCAGAATACTTTTCAAGCAAAGAGACCATAATACTCTTGGATTCCGTGGCACGATGCTGAATTATCACAAAAGCCATATTGCACCGCGGCGTTATGTGCCTGATGAAACCTTCAAGAGCTTCCAGCCCGCCTGCCGAGGCACCTATCCCAATTATAGGGAAACTTGTTTCTTTTTTTAACCTTTCCTCGACAGTATCAATTGTTTTTTTCGTGGTACGCTTTGATATTGCTTTCTTTCGAGTAGTAGATTTTTTCTCTTCCTTTTTAGCGGCTCGTTTTTGCCTTTCGCCCATTTTCTCTTCCTCAAACTGAATCTCATTAAAGAATAACACACCCAGTCCTATTCTTTATAAAAACAATATTAAGTTTAGAAATGTTAAAAATCAATAGAAATATAATAAAGCATGTTATCCGGGTATATCATACAATTTTTGGAAAATATGTTGACATAATTAGGCTGATATCATATTTTTTTGTCAAAGAAGCGTTTTTTTCGGTAGAAACTAACTTCGTTAACGGGAAGGATTAAAATGAAGAATACAGCGAGATGTGTATTGTTAGCTTTTACAATCGGCTTTCTAAGCACAAATGTATACGCTGATGGTAAATTTTATTTTTATCGTGAGGGAGTTCCGGCTGATACACCATATCAGAGAGCTATTTTAATATTTCATGAAAACACAGAAACACTGATTCTTCAAAGCAAATACGAAATTTCAAGTTCTCAATCAATAGATTCTTTAGGCTGGGTCGTACCTATACCATCGGTACCTGATATAACAAGCTTTGACGCGGAAATTGCCCGTAACTATTTCAATGCAGCTTCAAGATATACACAACCAGGAATATTCGCTATTCATGACTTGTTTGGAATTGCAGTACACATACTTTTTGTATTGAGTTTTTTATCTATTCTAATACTTCTTCTATTTTTTCCTATATTGAAAAAGATTGGTATGTCAAAAGAAAAATGGCATAAGCTGGCTAATATCAGTTTTTATACTTTTCTGATTTGTTTTTTTGTCGCTTTCTTTTCTGGAGCATTTATACCGTTTCTTAGTAAACAATCTTCAGGAGAAGGCGTTGAAATTATCAAAGCCGGAAAAGCAGGCATCTATGACGTAAAAGTGATTAAAAGTGAAAATGCCGATGCAATTTTAGATTGGTTAAAAGAAAATAATTTTAATTTTAATGAAAACGATACAGATACCTTCGCTGATTATATCAGTCGAGATTGGTGTTTCGTCGTCGCGAAAGTTCAACCCGAATCCGGAACGAAAAAAGATAAAGTTTCTTTAGATGGCTTGGTAGCTCCGCTTGTTTTGAAATTCGATACCGAAAAGGCAATATACCCTACTGCTCTTACAGCAACTATAGGAACAGAAACTCAAATCCTGCTTTATACATTAAGCGATAATAAACTCGACTGCCAGGAAAGGTTGAAATTACATGCAGCTCAGGAAATCTCTTCAGCAAAATTTAATCCTATCTTCATAGTAAAGAGAAAAGAAGAAGCTGATGAGTCATTAATAGAACTATTCAAAACTTTACCACCCAAAATGTTTATCTGCAAATTTAAAGATACACTTACATCAGAACAAATGAAAAAAGATCTTGTCTTGGAAAATGCATCTGACAACAAACCTTATCGCAAAACGAAAATTGTCTGGTAACAGTTATCTACTAAGCATGGAAAAATCTTCTTTCATTTTTAAGCATTTTTTGGTATTTAATTATGTGTTAAAAAAAGAAATAGTACTTATACATAAGGTTTAAATATATGAATTTAACTACGAAAAAATCACGATTAAAGGGAACGATAGCAATTCCAGGCTCTAAATCACATACAATTCGCGCGGTGGCAATCGCGTCTTTAGCTGAAGGTAACAGTCTCATTAGAAGTCCGCTTATTTCCAGCGATACACTTTCTTCTGTATCATGTTATAAAGCTCTTGGAGCAAAAATTGACACTTCCGATGATAGTGTTTGGAAAGTTACCGGTACAGGCGGAAATATAACCGCTCCCGAAGAAATAATCGACGTAGGAAATTCAGGTACAACACTTAGGATAGCAATGGGTTCAGCGTCTCTTGTCTGGCCGGGCAAATCTATTACTTTTACAGGTGACGAGCAGATTCGCTCACGCCCCATCGGACCGCTTATGGAAGCACTTATCAATCTGGGCGCACATTGTGTCAGTCTTAATAGCGACTGCAAAGCTCCTGTAAAAATCACAGGCAAAATCGCGGGAGGTTCGACTCCGATAGCAGCTTTTACGAGCCAGTATTTATCCAGCCTGCTTTTATGTACACCTCTCGCTTTGCAGGATTCGGAAATTACAGTTAATCTGCTCAACGAGCCAGGCTATGTTCAAATGACATTGGACTGGATGGATAAACAAAATATTGAGTACGAAAATCAGGACATGAAGAAGTTCCTCGTTAAAGGTAAACAGAAATACAGCGCTTTCGATAGTGCAATCCCTGCTGATTTTTCGAGTGCGACTTTCTTTTTATGTGCGGCCGCCCTGCTCGGCGATGAAGTGACTTTGCTCGGGCTCGATTTCTCAGACAGTCAGCCGGACAAAGCTGTAGTCGATTATCTCAAGGCAATGGGTGCAGATATTACAATTGAAACGTGTCACGGCCATCCTGGCCGTGAAGCATGGGCTGGAAGCCCAAGCCACAAAGTCACTATCAAAGCTTCGGAACTTCAAGGAACTGAAATTGATATGAACGCAACGCCTGACGCATTGCCTGCTATGGCGGTAATTTCTGCGTTTGCGAAAGGCCCGACTCGATTGGTAAATGTCCCCCAGGCAAGAACAAAAGAAACCGACCGCATCGCATGTATGGCAAAAGAGCTTACGAAAATGGATGTTGACGTAGAAGAATTGCCGGACGGACTTGTTATTAACGGCGGCAAACCAAAACCAACACAAGTCAAAGGCTGGGGCGACCATCGAATCGTTATGGCTCTTTCAAT
This sequence comes from Sedimentisphaerales bacterium, assembly GCA_016936075.1. Lineage (GTDB taxonomy): Bacteria > Planctomycetota > Phycisphaerae > Sedimentisphaerales > Anaerobacaceae > JAFGPS01. Next base: position 17,354 of record JAFGPS010000214.1, read on the forward strand.
AGCAGGTTTAATGCTTGATGGTAAAGTCACCGTCGATACGGCTGAAGCGATGAATGTCACTTTCCCGAGTTTCGTCGAACTTATGGCAGGTCTCGGCGCTAATATAGAACTTAGCAAATAGAATCCAATTGCTCTTTAAAACTTTTTTGTGAATCAATTGACATTTGATAGCATTAAATCATTGTTAATAATTATTTAGCAGCATTATTTTAAGGAGTATGCTATGAAAATCAAATCAGTTATAGTGTATTTAGCACTAATTAACCTCTGTTTTTCATTAAAATCTCTTTATGGTGAATCATTCTATACTTCACGTATCGATGACCCGTATGCCATCTATCTAACAAAAGAGGAATTTGGTGTAAATGCTGATGGTATCGGTGATGATACTGATGCTCTCCAGCAGGCGGTTACTCAGGCGAGAGGTTTGATACTGTATATTCCGGAAGGCAAATACCGTATCAGCAGGACCATCAATGTCTCGACTGGAACTCGTTTGATCGGTTACGGCAAAAACAGGCCGGTTATCATCCTGGGCGAAAATACGCCAGGTTTTCAGGAAGGTGACAACAAGTATATGATAACCTTCGCCAGCGGCGCCGGTTCATTTTATAACGCAGTAAGTAATATTGATATTGAGATAGGTCCAGGCAATCCGGTAGCTGTTGGAATTCAATTTCATACAGCTCAGCACAGCTACCTTTCTCATATGGATTTTCGTGTCGGTTCAGCTATGGCAGGATTAGCCGATATTGGCAATGAAGTCGAAGA
>JAFGPS010000215.1 GCA_016936075.1 Sedimentisphaerales bacterium
ACCCGCCGGTCGGGTAAGCCCGTTATAACGGTCATAGTACCGTATTAACCGTTAATTGCGAGGCCTGGCTTTCATAGTTTCTCTGCGTAGTAGCCTACGCTACGTAGCATGAGCTGGCTATCGAAACAAGAAGTTACAAGTGAAACGCGTTTAATATTCGAAGGCCAGATCCTTCGTTCCACTCCTAAGAAACTAAAATGGGTGGCATCCTCAAGCGATAGCTTGGGGATGGTTTAGCGTTCGTTTACTTGCCTTGACATTGTGCGAGAACGTCGGACCATCCCCATCTTGAAAAAAACAGGATGAGGCTGCCACCCATTATTTTATGAAGCTGAGTTTCTTTCGCGTATATCCTGGAAATCAGGTTCGGGGCTCAGGATGACAGCTTTTTTTATTATGTATGGATAAGCATAAAAGAGGTAAATAATTTATTTATTGCGTTTTTAACGCAGATAATATAAAAAATTATAGCAATTTAGTAGTAATTATGAAGAAACTTGTTCATTGAGCGTATATTGGTATGGATACGAAGTAAAGGACTTATCTTTGGATCTGAATAATAATAAAGAAACCGACATTAATCAGGAAGAGCTGAAAGCGATGGATATGTGCCGTCGCGGCTCAAGCAAAGCCTTTGAAATTTTAGTGAACAAGTATATGAAAGATGCATACTATATTGCATTGGGATTCGTGGGGAACCGTGAAGACGCACAGGATTTATCACAGGAAGCATTTGTTCGGGCATTTCGAAATATTAAGAAAATCAGGCCAAATTGCGGATTTTTTCCGTGGTTTTACCAAATCCTGAAAAATCTGTGCATAAGCCACCTTCGCAAAAGGAAGTACAGGAACGCCGCTTCTTTGGATGTCGAAGGCTGCCCGGAAGCAGAAGCTACGAACGATTGTTTTTCGCCGGAGGAAGTGGCTGAAAGAAGCGAGATGAAAGACAAGGTTTGGCAGGCTATTGGTAAGCTCGATGAAAAACATCGGGAAGTGATTATTCTGAGGCATTTTCAAAACATGTCCTACGATGAAATGGCAAAGGTCCTGTTTTGCAATAAGGGAACTGTGACGAGCAGGTTATATTACGCAAGAAAACAATTGGAAGAAATATTAAAAGTCACTGACCCGCAACTTCGAGAAGCGAGCGATGAATTGCGGACGACAGATGACGGGAAAGGGGGCAAGCCAAATGACATGTCATGACTGGAAAGATATGATGATGGGCTACCTTGACAACGAACTTGACCAGGAACAGAAAGCAAGGTTTGAAGAGCATCTTAAAGGATGCCCTGAATGTAAAAAAGAATTACAGGAATTCAAAAATCTCAAATCAATAACAGATGATGTAGCATTAGCAGAGCCGGAAGAAAAGCTCTGGCAGGATTACTGGGGTGGTGTTTATAACAGAATCGAGCTTGGTATCGGTTGGATTATATTTTCTATCGCCGCTATTATTCTGATAATATTCGGGGGATTTAAAGCGATTGAAAATGTTATTAGAAATCCAGGTGTCGAATGCACTCTTAAAATTGGCCTTATATTATTAGTAGTTGGTTTGGCTATTTTGCTTGTATCTGTTCTTCGTGAAAGAATATTTTTTTGGAAAAGAGACAGATATAAAGATATTCAAAGATAAAAAGTTCATGGGTTGATCCGTTGAGAACCAGATGAGCAAATATATATATATGTTTATATCCTCATCTTCTAATCAGCGTGATAAGGAGATAAGAAGATGCTTTTGTCAACAACAGATACAATAAATAGTAAAAAAACAATTAAACATCTCGGACTTGTTCGCGGCAATACGATTCGCGCAAGACATGTTGGCAATGATATTATGGCCAGCCTTCGTAATATTGTTGGCGGTGAAGTAAAGGAATACACGAAGCTAATGGCTGAATCTCGGGAGCAGTCTATAGACAGAATGGTTGAAGAAGCCAAGAATCTCGGTGCAAACGCTATTGTCGGGATAAAGTTTTCGACTTCTGAAATTATGAGCGGTGCTGCGGAAATACTTGTTTACGGCACGGCTGTAGTTGTAGAGTAACATTATAAATGAACTAAGAGGTTATTAAGTGGATAACGAACAACCTATTCAGGAGATTAAACCTATTGCAGTACCGGCACAGTATTTTATATTTGGTCCCCTTACTGCGGCATTCTTTTCATTATTTCCGGGTTTTTTCGCTCTCGTCATAAGTAATATAATTGCTCAACCATTTGATGGGCCAATAATTAAATACGGCTTTGTTGTATTTATAATTTCTTTTATTGCTGCAATGATTTTAATTTATATAAAGGTTTTCAAAGAACCGGAAAAAACAACATACCGAATTTTCCCGAACAAACTTGAATACTACGAAGGTTTGTTCAACAAGCAGCAGCGTACGGTTATTTTTGATCAGGTAATTGATGTCCAGCTTTACGAAGGCCTTTTGCAGCAGACAAAAGGGGTAGGTACGGTTGTTTTAATTACACAACAATTAATATCTTCAGGAGAAGGCCAGCTTTCTAATCGGAGAGTCTTTCTTAAAAATGTCCCTGAACCGCAAAAGGTTTATGACCTTCTTCGTAAGTTGGCAATTGACAAGATAAGCAGTAGTTAAATTATTTAAATTTTACAAGCGGAGATTTGGAAATGAACAAGAAATGCGTAGTGACAATCGCAGCGGCGTTGGTTTCAATTACATTTTTGTCGAATATTACCTTTGCGGCACAACGTGACATCTCTGGGATTTGGATGGGAACCACGAAAATTTCTACTGGTGATATTCGCATTGTATTTAATATTGCTAAAGATGAAAATGGCTCACTTACCGTGACTATGGATAGCCCTGACCAGTTAGCTAAAGGTATTCCGGTAAACAAGGTGACTTTCGAAAACAATAAGCTTTTACTTGATATACAACTTATCAGGGGAACTTACGAGGGTACATTAAAGCTCGATGGAACTTTTGATGGTCATTTAAAACAGGATTCCGTGTCAATGCCACTTGTATTAAAACGTGTCGATAAAGTTGAAAGAAAGGTACGTCCCCAGAAGCCGAAGAAACCTTATCCTTATATCGAAGAAGAAGTCGCTATCCAGAATGACAAAGCAAATATAAAACTTGCCGGGACATTAACAATCCCGCGTTCTGATAAGCGATGTCCGGCGGTTATATTGATTTCAGGTTCAGGCGCCGAGGATAGAGATGAAACTGTATTTGAACATAAGCCATTTTTAATATTAGCGGATTATTTGACACGTAACGGAATAGCGGTTTTGCGAGTAGATGACAGGGGAGTTGGCGGCTCGACTGGTGATACAATGAGTTCGACGAGCGAGGATTTTGCCGGCGACGTAATTTGTGAAATGGATTACTTAAAAACACGCAAAGAAATCGATTCGTCAAAGATAGGTCTTATTGGTCATAGTGAAGGTGGAACTATCGCACCTATAGCCGCAAATAAATCAAAAGATATAGCATTTATTGTTATGATGGCCGGGACAGGTATCAATGGTGAGGAAACCTTGTACTTACAAGTAAAATTACTTCTTAAAAACGCTGGCGCAAGTGATGAAATATTTGCCAAAGAACTGGAATTCATGAAAAATGAATATGATGTATTGAAAAATGAGAGTGATGAGAAAGTCCTTGAAGGAAAAATACGTGAGATGCTGTTGGGACGTTTAGCGAATAATAGTGATTTGGTTGAATCAGAGATGAAAAAAGTAACCAATCCATGGTTTAGATTTTTTCTGACCTATGACCCTAAGCCGGCATTGATGAAAGTTAAATGTCCCGTCCTTGCTCTTAATGGTTCGCTAGATATGCAGGTTGCTCCGAAAGAAAACCTGGCGGCGATTGAAAGTGCTTTAAAAGAAGGGGGAAATCAAAATTATACGATTAAAGAGTTTCCCGGGCTAAATCATCTTTTTCAAACTGCTAAAACAGGCAGTGTTACCGAATATGCACTGATTGAAGAAACAATTTCACCTGATGCCTTGGAAATGATTTGTGACTGGATTTTATTACAAACCAAATAAAATATTTGAAGATATTTCGTACTCATGCGTATATTGAGTAGAAGGTTATAATGGTATCTTATAAAAGGTACTGAAAGCCAATAATTGAAGGGAAATGAGATGGATTGGATTAAAGATTTACTTAAGCCGGAATTGATATGGTTTCTGGTTGGGCTTGGACTGCTTATTATGGAGTTTATTTTGCCCGGACTGGTAATCGGCTTTTTCGGTGCAGGTGCCTGGGTAGTAGCAATTGCCTGCTTCATTAGCGGCTATGTTAAAGCCGATATAAGTATCCAGTTGCTTATATTTATTGTCAGTTCAGTTCTTTCGCTTGTATTATTGAGGAAATGGGCCAAAGGAATTTTCATGGGACATAGCGAAGGAGAGCAGAACTTAAACGATGACCTTAAAGAATTTGTCGGTGAGCGAGTAGTTGTGAAAGAAAAAATTACGCCAAAAGCCGTTGGAAAAGTCGAAATGCACGGCACAAACTGGAGAGCTGCCGCTGATTATGAAATTGAAGTGGGAACTGTTGTAGAAGTAGTACGCAAAGAAAATATTACTTTAATAGTCAAACCGATTTGAGTTTTATTGTAAAAATAGTTCATGGGAATTTATATATAGAAAGGAAATAGCTATGGATCCTGTCAAAATTATTATTCTGGTTGGTATATTACTTTTTGCTTTAATTGTTTTTGTTAAGACTATACGTATTGTGCCGCAAAAGCAGGCATTTATTATTGAACGTCTTGGTAAATATTCAAAAACTCTCGAAGCTGGATTTCACATTCTTGCTCCATTTATTGATAAGGTAGCATACAGGCACACATTGAAAGAACAAGCGGTTGATGTGGCGCCTCAGCAGTGTATTACACGGGACAATATTGTGGTTGATGTTGATGGTATTTTATATATGCAGGTTGTAGATGCCAAAAAAGCTTCTTATGGAATTAGCGATTACAAATTTGCTTCCGTCCAGTTAGCTCAGACAACAATGCGTAGTGTAATGGGTAAGCTTGAACTTGATAGGACGTTCGAGGAAAGAGATAATATAAACAGTGTCATTGTTGACGCAGTGGATAAAGCTTCTGATCCATGGGGAGTTAAAGTGACACGGTATGAAGTTAAAAATATTGTGCCTCCTCCGAGTATTAAGGATGCAATGGAAAAACAGATGCGTGCTGAGCGAGAAAAAAGGGCAACCATTGCCGAGTCAGAAGGTGACAGGCAGGCCAAAATCAATCGCGCCGAAGGTGACAGGCAAGAAATGATTGCCCGCTCCGAAGGTGAAAAACAAAAACGTATAAACGAAGCCGAGGGAAAAGCAGTTGAGATTCAACGAGTAGCTGAAGCGACCGCACTTGGAATACGTGAAATCGCGAAATCTATAAACGCAGAAGGCGGAACTGATGCCGTGAACCTGCGAATTGCCGAGCAATACCTTAACGAATTCGGCAAACTTGCACAGACAAACAACACAATGATAATTCCGAATAATCTTGCTGATATTGCAGGTGTAATTAAAACCGCGACATCAGTAGTTCAAAATACGAAACTCAACATATCAGGCGGTAAAGACGTAATATAGTTGAGGTTCCAGGAAAATAACAATATACACACTATTATTATAGCCGGGAGAGAAACGGCGATTTATCCAGAGCTGTTTTTTGCGAAGTCAGAAGCAATCTAAATGAAAAAATAGATTGCTTCGCTTCGCCGGCGATTAAAATTTTCTTTTCTAACTATTTCACAAAAATGAAGCGTAAAGGGAGTAATTGTGTTAGAAAAACTGAACAATGAGTTGATTGAAATAAAAGAGGGTATTCGTGTCAGGCAAAAACTTATGTCTGATATAGAAAGAACAGCAGGGATGTTATATGATGAAAATACAAAACTTAAAAATCTCGATTCTATAGTAAAAAAAGAAAATGACGATGTGAAAAAGCTCGAGGGATTGAGTTTGACTGGTTTGTTTTATGCAGTTCTTAGTGATAAGGATTCGCGGCTTGATAAGGAACGACAGGAATATATGTCTGCTTTGCTGAAATACGAGGCATGTAAGCGTTCTGTATCATCTCTTGAACAGGATATTGAGAATTTAAAATTACGAATAGCATCACTTGGAGAACTTGACAATAAATATGATACTATCATAGAAAAGAAAGAACGTCTAATCTCACAAGGTGGCAATGCAAAATCAAGAGAAGTTCTTGAACTTTCGGAATCCATTGCTGACACAAAATCAGACTTTAAGGAAATCGGAGAAGCAATCTCCGCCGGCAAAAAAGCAATGTGTGGATTGGATAAGGTTATAAGCTTGCTGAAAAGTGCAAAAAACTGGGGCACTTATGATATGCTTGGCGGAGGATTTATTTCAACGGCAGTCAAACATTCAAAAATTGATGATGCAAAGGAAGCAGTTTACCAGGTTCAGCAGCAATTGCGATTTTTCCAAAGAGAATTAGCGGATATAGGTACGAATACAGAAATTAAAATTGAAATAGGTTCTTTTTCTAAATTCGGAGATTATTTTTTCGATGGACTTATTTTCGACTGGGCGGTTCAATCCAAAATAAATAAATCCCTTGATAGTGCTGTTCAGGTTTCCGAACGGATAAATCGTGTAGTGAGGCATCTTCTAAAAAACTATAAAGAAGCAGAAGAAAAATACAATAATCTCGAACTGCAGAAACGCAGACTGATTGAGCAGGCTTAATTCAAATAATTTACAAATCGTGTCAATAGCATAATCAACATAAGTTCTCTAATATAGGCATCTGAATTAATTGAACAATATTTATTTACAATGAAAATGCATATTGTTAAAATGATAATGTCGTACTGAGAAAAATATGTTTTACAAAAGAAAAAAAGAAAACTCTAAGATGGAGCCTGGTATAAGGTCATTAACCAATCTACTGGTGGCTTCCGGCGTATTTCTTGTTTTAGTCACTATTTTGTCTTTTGGTATCCGCCATTTTCGATTCAGTATGGATCAGGCTGAAACAGACGAAAGTTCTATCGCTACAAATCCCGAAGATAAGTCCATATCCGAAATGCAATCCAGTGTCAGCAATAAGCAGGATTATTACACGGAGGGTTTTGATATAGATGGTAACAAATCTGGTTCTCAATATTCTGACAGATTCGATATTGGGGATGAAGTTTCTTCAGAGGATTACTTTGATGAGAATATTAAACCAGGTAAGCAAAGTAAAAGCATTTCTACGAACAAACCTGATAAAGGTGATTATGTCAAGCCTGAATACCTGCAAATACCACTGAGCGATTACGAGGATCTTTACATCGACGAAAAAGGTAAGATTACGTATGTTGCAAAAAATCCAGATGGCTCAATTATTAAAGAGCAGGCACAGATAGATCCTATTACAGGCGAATTAATCTTTCTTGAAAACTTTGGCCTTCAAAAAATAGCCTTGAATAATAACGAGAATTTGTATATTACATCAGATAATGAACTTTGGTATGTTAATGAAGCTGGACTGAAGATGCAATTACACGTCAATGACATGACTGGCGATGTCACTATTGGCGAAGCATTCTTATTTAATCAAACCAATGATAATGCTCAGGATAAATAAGCTTAATTTCACATATAACATATATATATTCAAAAAAAGACAAATGTTTTAATTGACTATTACTAATCCTGATAGAGGCAATAATGTTAAACAATTCATACAACGAGCAATTACAGATAAAAGAGCAAACTGTAAGACGGATAGATATTGATTACTTACGCGCGTTTGTTGTACTTCTGGTTGTGTATCATCACGCGATTATTGCGTATGCTACTTTTGCCTATATAAATCCGGAAAATCCTATCGCGACATTCAGTCCTGTAGTAAATGAACAACGCTTGGAATTATTCGATTTGTTTATTGCATACAATGATGTTTATTTCATGCAACTGATGTTTTTTATTTCAGGTTTATTTGTCTGGTCGAGTCTTCGTAGAAAAGGTATCAAAAATTATCTCATAGATAGAGCCAAAAGACTTGGGATACCATTTATTGTTTGTGTCCCGATTATAATTTAACTTGCCTATTATCCCGCGGTACTTGAAGTTCAACTTATTTATGGCGGTGATACAGGTTATATGGAATTCTGGTCAATGATGATAAAAAGCGGTTTCGGTACAGCCGGTCCTTTATGGTTCTTATGGGTATTGTTGGTTTTCGATTTTATAGCGGCTCTTTTGTATCATCTTATCCCGAATGTGGAAAGGATTGTAAAGCGGGCATCGAAACTTTTTGAGCGTCCAGTATTATTTTTTGCAACTTTGACCGGAATAACAACTCTGGCATATATACCAGTCTTGTTTATTTTTGATAGTCAGCAATGGATTGGAATCGGGCCATTCGTTGTACAAGCGAGCAGGGCATTAATATATTTTGTGTACTTCCTTACGGGTGCCGCGGTTGGAATATATGGTTTCGATAGCAGTCTGCTTCGCCGGGATGGGCTGTTTGCAAAAAGATTGTGGATATGGCTAACTGTAAGTCCTTTAATTTTTACGATTTATATTGTTATAGCCATCATGGAAAATCCGCAGCCTAAAATTATGGGTTTGGTTTTTATTATATCATGTTCCGCAATCATTATGAGTACAATTGGATTTTTCGTTAAATATGCACATCGACGTTTTCGCATTCTTGATAGCCTGTGCAATAACGCATATGGGATTTATATTGTTCACTATGTGTTTGTGACATGGCTGCAATATGGATTACTGGCCAGCGAGCTAAACCCATTCCTTAAGGGAACATTCGTATTTATTGGAACGCTTATTCTTAGTTGGATTACAATTATTGCTATCCGTCAAATTCCAAAGGTCAGACAAATTTTATAGATTGAATTTAGCCTGACAGGAAAATATTCAATTAATTTCAACCATTTCATAGATATGGTATTGCACTCAGTTTAAAAAAGACGATAATATATAGAAGGATGTGTTAAAAAGGATGGATCAATGGTTGCAATCATATCACAACCTGATACGCAGAAGAAACTGGAAATACTAAGCACGGATGCTCAGTACGATTTGGCTTGCGCGTGCGGCAGCAGTGATACTCAGGGCCGCAAACGAAGTTCTGACGGCAAGTGGATATATCCGGTTACACTTCCCAACGGCGGCAAAAGCATACTTTTCAAGACTCTTATTTCCAATGTCTGCAAAAACGACTGCAAATATTGCCCTCTTAGAGAGCAGATGGATATTCGAAGATGTACCCTGAATCCAGAAGAAACAGCTAAAGTTTTCCTGGATTACTACAACCAGAAGAAAGTATTCGGGCTGTTCCTGAGTTCCGGCGTGATGGGCTCATCCGATATGACGATGGATAAGTTAAATTCAATTGCGAGAATATTGAGACAAAAACACAAATTCAAAGGCTATATTCATCTGAAAGTTATTCCCGGTTCAAGTAACGCCGCAGTAGAGGAAGCGGTTTCTCTTGCAAGTGCGGTTTCTCTCAATATCGAAACACCCGGCGAAAAGAATCTGGCAAAGCTTTCCAATAAAAAGAATTACATCAAAGATATAATCGAACCTATGAAGCTTATCAGCAATCTTACGCAAAAAGGTTCGAGATACCAGAAAGTGAAACAGACGACCCAGTTCATCGTAGGAGCTGCCGGCGAACAGGACAGCGAAATTGTAAAGTATATGTTTGGTTTATATGACCGATTGAATATGAACAGGGTATATTTTAGTGCATATCAAAGAGGATTGGGGGAAGATTCAATATCAGGCGAAAAAAGCGTTTTGGAAAATCCGGCGGATGTGTTGACTCGTGAACACAGGCTTTACCAGGTTGATTTTCTGCTTCGCAATTACCATTTCAAGGAATCTGATATTATGTTCGAGAAAGATGGAAATCTTTCTTTATCAACCGATCCGAAGGAAATATGGGCAAAGATGCATCCTGAAATGTTCCCTATTAATATTAACAAGGCATCAAAATTCACTCTTTTAAAAGTCCCGGGTCTGGGACCAGTTACAGTAAATCGTATTATTAAGGCACGAAAAACATCACTTATCCGTAATATTGAGCAAGTAGGTAAGGTTGGATCGAGATTAGAGAAGTCTGAAAAATATTTAACATTTTGCTGAAAGTTTAAATTTGTGTTTTGAGTTTGGAGTGATAATATCTTAGAATAACCCAACTTATAAAATTTGTTAATATGGTTTTTTTTTATGGAGTAGTAGATGAGCAAACTTGTTCCAACAAAAATGTTCCTCACAAAAGGTGTAGGACGACACAAGTATCAACTTAAATCTTTTGAAGAAGCTTTAAGAAAAGCTGGTGTTGCTCAACAAAATCTGGTTACGGTTTCATCCATTTTGCCACCTCACTGCAAGATGGTTAGCAAAGATACCGGCCTGAAAAGTCTAAGCCCGGGCGAGATATGCTTTTGTGTAATGGCTAGGTCCGATACAAATGAATATGGAAGAATTGTTGCCGCATCAATAGGAGTAGCTGTACCCAGAGATCCTGATCAATGGGGATATCTCAGTGAAGTACACGGTCACGGCATGAATGAATCAACTGCCGCAGATATGTCAGAAGACCTTGCCGCTGGAATGCTGGGCACAACCATCGGCCTGGAAGTTGATCCTAATAAGGCATGGTCGGAAAAGGAGCAGGTTTATAAATCGAGTGGGATGATAATTCGCACAACTAATATAACACAAACCGCGAGAGGTCAGCAGGATTTATGGACTACGACTGTTGCTATAGCAGTATTTTTGTTCGATTAGGAGTTGTAAGCAAACGTGAAATTTGCAGATTTACCTAACGAATACTCGAACTTGCAGAACTCAGAGATTGTAATATTGCCAGTTCCATATGACGGCACGAGTACATGGCAAAAAGGAGCGGACAGGGGGCCTGAAGCTCTAATTGAAGCTTCGGCAAATATGGAACTTTATGATATCGAGACTGATTCGCAGGTCTATTTAAAAGGAATACACACTGCTCAGCCAGTCGATGTCGATATGTCACCTGAAAAAATGGTCGAATCGGTTGAAAAATCGGTTCGGCATTTTCTTAATAAAGACAAATTTGTAGTTCTTGTTGGAGGTGAACATTCAGTTAGTACAGGCTCAGTAAGAGCTCATTTAGAGAAATACAAGGAATTTTCCGTTTTACAGCTCGATGCCCATTCTGATTTGCGAGATGAGTATGAAGGTACGAAATATAATCATGCTTGTGTTATGGCCCGGATTGCCGAAACATGCCCAATTGTGCAAGTTGGTATAAGAAGCACCGATATTTCAGAGAAGGAGGCTCTGAGTAAAAGTAATGTTTTCTATGCAGAAAACATCCATAATAGTAATGATTGGGTAAAGGAAGTGACTTCATTACTTTCCGATAAAGTTTATATAACAATTGATCTTGACGTTTTTGATCCTTCAATTATGCCATCAACAGGTACTCCTGAGCCTGGTGGATTATTATGGTACAATGTTTTAATGTTGTTAAAGGCCGTTTTTGACGATAAAAAAGTACTGGGTTTTGATGTCGTTGAATTATGTCCGAATCCGAATAACAAAGGGCCGGATTTTCTGGCGGCGAAACTTATTTATAAACTTTTAAGCTATAAATACCTTAGTATTTAATAAGGAAAGGATATAAAATGTTCAGGAATATAATAAGTTTCAAATGCATGGTCATTTTGACTTTATTGGTGTCTATGGCAGGTTGCAGTGACAAAAATGAAGTCGAATCACTTAAAAAAGAGCTTGCGAAAACTCAAACGGATCTGGATTACTGGCAGGGGAGATATGATGCAGTTTGCCTGGATCTCAGAAATATAAAAGCTTCTCACAGAAATCTTGATACAAGGCTTGACGATGTCGATAGCAGCGCAAGAACAATAGAAGAACAATTATATTCAGCTCAACAGGTTATACAGGAACTCCAGATAGAAATAGAAAATCGGGACGCTACTATCCTGGAAATGGAGTTGATAATAAGCGATCAGGAGGCTGCCTTGCAGGAATTTTTGGATATGTTAGGACAGACAACTACTGGACAGGTTGATATAAGTTATTAAAATATCTCTTGTATTTTACTGTTTTAACTACATATCTGTTATAAAAGCAGTTCTTAAATCGGTATTATTTCATTTTTTTTGAATTTATATAGATAACATCTCATAAAAACCTTTACTTCCATAATACAGTTATTAATAAGCAATACATTTACTATATCGTACTCATTTGTCGATTGAAGCGGGTATTTTGCTATTACAGGGGAAGAGCACCACGGAATTTGTGAAAATATGTTGCATTTTAGAGCGGCTGAGGTTACTATAAGCTTAATCTTGAATGAGGTTTTTGGCGAATGAATAAGCCGAATGAGAAAATTTTGAATATCGATGATGAAACCTTAAAAAAGACGGTGGATGATTACATTGCTGCTCTTAGCGATGAGCATCGTATGCTGGTTGTTCTTAAATC
>JAFGPS010000216.1 GCA_016936075.1 Sedimentisphaerales bacterium
CACAGGACGATACTTGTTTGCAGAGAGTTGAAGAAAATTCGTTCCGATTTACAGATAACTCATATCCTGGCTGACGGTTCAACTGAATTTCATGAAGAAACATTAAAGAGGCTGATACACTTGCACAAACTTGAGCCGGAACTTTTCGGAGGGCTATCATCGCAAGCTGGACTTGTTGAAAAAGCCTACGATTTGCAAGAGGAAAAAATAGCATATAGAAAAGTTGAGAAAGTGAGAGATATAAAAATAAAGTGATTTTAGGAATGATTTCTATGGAATATAAAAGGGCTATTGAAATTATACAAAATTTGATTAACAATGTTGATCCATATACTGGTCATATATTTAATCCTGACAACTGCTATATGAATGTTGAGATAAATAAGGCATTAACTGAAGCTGTTAAAGCTTTAAAAAAGGATTTTAGAAAAGATTCCCCTAAGCAATTTCCTCAAAGCAATGAAAAACTATCTAAGGACGCCAAACTATTACTATTGGCTGAGCAATATGAAAGTGGCATGACAATAAAAGAATTTGGTATTGAACATCAACAGACGAAAAGAAAAATAAAAAAACTTCTAATTAAATTAGGTAAAATATTACATCAGTCTCAAAGGTCGAAGCGAAAAAGCAGAGCATTTGATCAGTTTGAAAACAAACTGCTCATTAAAAGATTTGATGAAGGAATGGAGTTAAGCCAAATAGCAAACAAGCATAACCGAACACAAAAGGAAATAAAAAAACAATTGCTTATGTTGGGCAAATTTCTGTCATTGCGTCAAAAACCTGAACGAGCAGGTCAAAAGTGGGATTTACAGGAAAATAAGTTACTATCTGAAAGATTTGATAACGGAATGAATATAAGCCAGTTAGCAGAAAAACATCAGCGAACAAAAGGAGCAATAACCTCGAGATTGGTTAGAATCGGTAAAATTGACAGAAAATGTTAGTCTTTTTAACAATATTGGTGTGCTCAGCACACCCTACTATTCTTTTCGGAGGGCTATCATCGCAAGCTGGACTTGTTGAAAAAGCTTACGATTTACAAGAGGAAAAAATAGCATATAAGAAAATACAAAATCACGATTGAGGATTGCCGCAGTCGTCCTTTGGGACTCCTTCGCAATGACGTTTTTCTAATCACTAATCACAATTTCTTATGTGTGAATTTTTTCCCTTCGGGTCCGGAGTATTCTGAGACTGTTTGGCCGGAGCCTATTAGTTTGTATTTGTATATCATTAGTCCTTCGAGTCCTACCGGGCCGCGGGCGTGGATTTTGTTTGTGCTTATTCCTACTTCTGCGCCGAGACCGTAACGGAAGCCGTCGCTGAAACGTGTGCTGCAATTCCAGAAAACGTCCGCCGAATCGACTAATGACATGAACTTTTCTGCTTTGTCTTTGTTTGAGGTAACTATTGCGTCTGTATGACTTGAGCCGTACTTGTTTATATGCGCAATCGCTTCGTCGAGGCCGTCAACGATTTTTATCGAGAGGATGTAATCGAGATATTCCGTTGACCAGTCTTTTTCGCTTGCGGCTTTCACGTCGATAATAGCTGCGGTTTTTTCACAGCCAAGTAATTTGCAGTTATTTTGTTCGAGTGCTTCTTTTACTTTTGGCAGAAATTCGTTTGCGATTTTTTTAGCTACCAGCAAAGTCTCCGCGGCGTTGCAGACCGCGACGTACTGGCACTTGGAATCGACTGCGATTCTGACTGCCATATCTATATCGGATTCGCTATCGACATAGACGTGACATATTCCGTCTGCGTGACCGAGAACGGGAATGTTCGTATTGTTCATAATGTAGCGAACGAACTCGTTCGAGCCGCGGGGGATTACCAGGTCGATATATTCGTCCAAAGCGAGCATAGCTGCTACATCTTCTCGTGTTTCGAGCAATTGAATCCATCCGGTGGGTATGCCGGCTTTTTCAGTCGCTTTTGCGATTGTATCGGTCAGGATGCGATTCGTATTAGCCGCTTCGCTGCCGCCTTTTAGAAGGACCGCGTTGCCGCTTTTTAAGCATAAAGTAGAAATTTGAACGAGCGCATCAGGACGTGATTCGAAAACTATTCCAATAACTCCGATTGGACAGGTTACTTTATAAAGTTCCAGCCCCATATCGAGTTCCAACGCCGAAAGCGTCTTGCCGACCGGGTCTTCGAGCTTTATCAGGCTATCGATGCCCGCGATTACCTGTTCGATTTTGGATTCATCGAATTTCAGTCTTTTTAGCAGCGGCTCGGCTAAGTTATTTTTCTTTGCCGCTTCCAAATCGAGCTTATTAGCTTCGACGATTGCGCTGGAATTCTCTCTTAAAGCCTTGCTAATCTCGGACAGAGCGATATTTTTTGCCTCCGATTTTACCGCAGCGAGGCTTATTGACGCATTTTTTGCTGATTTTGCCAGTTCTGTTATACTCATTTTCAATTCCTGTAAAATTTTTTCTTGACCTATTTCAATAGAATTGTAAAGTATATACTTCGCTTAGGCAATAATTATTTGCTATGCGGGTGTAGCTTAGGGGTAAAGCTCCAGCCTTCCAAGCTGGCTACGTGAGTTCGATTCTCATCACCCGCTTTTTTTTATTTTAAAGCCAGATATACACTTCGTTATAACTCTTGTTAATCCTTTTTAGCTATATCTTGCACGAAAACAAGCTGATTGTTGTTTAAGTTTATTGTATCAAATCCAAGTTCAATACGAGCAGAATTGACGAAAGCAAGCCAATCACCAAGTGTTATTCGTTCACTATTTCTTACTTGCTTGTTCCAACCAGGTACAAATGGCAGAAACTTATCGATGGTTTGTTTTTCAGCTACAAGAAGAAGTTCTGAATAAACATTCATGATTTGTTCACTTGATGGGGCTTCAGTAAGCTTGGACGCAGAAAATTCTTTACCAGGTTCAGTAATCTGATTTGCTGCTAAACTTTTACGTATCAATATATTTGCATTTTGAAATACACTCAACTTCTGCTCCATATGTTGCTTACGTGCCTGTGTTCTTTCGGCTATAAGAGGGTGCATAAAAAATTGAGCAATTAACATTATAAGGCCAACTACAATACCTGCTATAATACTTGACATCATATTTTTCTCCTTTTTATCTTCTTTTGTCATACTATGCTCCTTTTAATTTTTACCAAATTTTATCTCGAATGTCAGTAGAGTATAAAGAAAATATCAAAAGTGTCGAGAGAAAAGTCGCAATACTGCCTTAGGCGGTTTGTGGCTAAAATCGAGTTTAGGGAGCTAAAAGGTAGGTTAAGACTTTGTCATACTCGCGAATGCGGGTATACAGTTTTAAAACTCTGGATTCCGCATCAAGTGCGGAATGACAAGTCGTTTTTTGTGTCATTTTCAGGCAGAATGACAGGTTGGCGGAAATGACAAGTTGTTGTATTCTTTCGTGGTTATTTTTGCTATGACACAGATGGGTGGCAGCCTCAAGCGCAGCTTGGGGATGGCTTGTTGTGAGTTTACCATCCCCATCCTGAAAAGAACAGGATGAGGCTGCCACCCATTACCAAGACTTTGTCATCTCCACAAGGAGTCCGAGGGACCTGAGTGATAACGAAGGATCTGGGTTGCGAAGGTTGTTTATGTTGCAATTGGGAATACTTATTCGTGAGCCAGATGCTTCATTTTATTCAGCATGACAAAAAAAGTGGTTTAAAAAAAGAAATCCTCGGATTGTTTAATTAATCCGAGGATTTTGTGTGTTTAAATATATGTTACAGGCTATTAATCTGCGTAGGGGTTGTATTTGATTTCGCCTGTTTTCTGGTCGCGTGAGTAGTGTTTGAAGAAGTCCCATGCAATTATTCCGTATTCTGGATAAAGTGCATGCTGTAAGTTTTCAGTGTAAGAAACCGCGACCATTGGTACGCCTTTGTCATCGTTGATATACCAGCGATGAGTATTGTATTCGCCGTTACTCAAAATGCGAGTCATTCTGTCGGCTTTGAATCCAACTATCGGGTACTTTTCGAAATCATATTCGATTGTGTCCATGCCGTTGTAACCGAGGAACATGTTAATCTGGCTCTGGTATCCGGTTGCGATAGTACCAGTTGCCGAATTAAACGCGCCACCCAAATCGAATGAAGATGTAGTGAACATTACAGGTAAACGTGCTTCTTTTA
>JAFGPS010000020.1 GCA_016936075.1 Sedimentisphaerales bacterium
AATCTCCTAAATTTAGTGTTGATAATATACTAAATTTCTTGATTATACTCTCATATTAAATGGTACATATTTCGGGGAGCATTCCACCTGGCTGATTTAAAAGCTAATTATAACCAGATAGCAGACATATCAGTTGTCGCAGGATTAACTAACCTTACTATACTTCACCTGCAGAGCAATCATATAATAGATATTTCTGCGGTAGCTGGATTAACAAAACTAACTTCACTTAATCTTGGTATCAATTTGATAACAGATATTTCACCTGTAACAGGATTAACCAACTTATCTCATCTTAATTTAGGAAATAATGATATTGCTGATATTTCACCGATATCGAGCCTAACCAAACTGACATCGCTGTCACTTAATGGGAACCTGATAGATGATATTACACCTGTTTCAGGATTATCTACATTAACTTTCCTGAACCTTGATATTAATTCGATAGATAATATTGCACCTTTATCACAGCTGTCGAATTTAGAGACTCTTCATCTTTCCTACAATGATATCAATGATATAACAGCGATTGAGAATTTAACGAAGCTTGCACAGCTATATATATATGACAACTTAATCGAAGATATCTCACCATTGGCCGGACTGACCAAGCTTGCACAGCTAAGGATCGGCTCCAACCAGATAAGTAATATCGATTCGATTGGAAATCTTCTCAATTTAACAGAGCTGTACCTTGATAATAATCTTATAGGCGATATTGCTGCTCTTACCGATTGTAATAATCTTACTGAACTGAGGCTCAATGGAAATTATATAACTGATATTTCTCCAGTTACTTCTCTGTCGAAGTTAAAGATATTCCTGCTTGACTATAACCTTGTTACTGATATATCTGCACTTGCGGGATTAACTAATCTGACACAGCTTAAGATGGGTGGTAATCTAATCAGTGATATATCACCATTAGCAGAGCTTACGAAGATTAAAGAGCTTGGTCTTGAAACAAATTATATCTTCGATATAGCAACGCTGTCCGGAATGAGTAATATGGAAAAACTGTACCTGCAGAACAACTTCATAAGTGACATTTCTTATTTGACCGGTATGATGAAACTGACCCGGCTGGAATTGACGAATAACTACCTGAATACTGATGCTTACGATCTGCACATACCGGTAATTGTCGCAAATAATCCAAAAGCAACAATTCTTTACTAAGAAACTATTAACGAGCAGAATACTGATTTGTTTTTTTTCATGCTTACAATTCATTTTAGATCAGATGGATGATTAACAGCAAAATGCTGATGAATTAATGTAAGCACACAAAAATACAGCACCGTGTTGCAGATGGTCTTCTCCAGAGTTCAACCATTCTGCTTTATCCTCCATGGTGCTGTCCTGAGAGGGCCGTTTATTCGGTCCTCTTTTTTTTTATAGTCAATTTCAATGATTTCGTTCAACTTAATTTACAATCAGGTAATATTAAGTTTTCTATTTGCAGACAATATGAACTCTTACTCTCGATTTAATCAATGCTATAATTGATTTCCATGCGTCTGGCGAAATAACCAGCCAAAACAAGCATTATTAATGTTACAATTATAATACAAATAACCGCAAATAATGGTGTAACAAGCTGAGTCGGTGAGATTAAGAACTTAACTAAAGCTGGTAAATTACTTTCTTTTGAGGCCACTACAGGACAAATAGATTGCAGGTAATAAATCACACTAATTTTCTTCAGGGCCGCAGGAAGGAATGGATTGATACCTTCCCATAACAAGACAACCGCTGCTGGTATTATTGGATTGCGAAATATTAAACCCACTGTAAGAAAAATACTTCCGTAAGCTATACAGGCCAGGCTCGTAACACCAAGATATGTCCAGAATTGGGACCCGCCGTCACCGGCAAAAAAGTCTGCCAAGACACTTTGATCAAACTGACGAAGCATTGCCCACCATTGCAAAGCTGTACTGGAAGTGAAGATAAAAACAGTCGCTAACAATCCGGCAAGGTATTTACCGGCCAATAAAACTTCTCGCCGCATTGGAGTTAGCAGATAAAAATGAAGACTCTTATCAAGCATCTCTCCACGAAACAAGTTTACAAAAACTCCTACACAACCAAAAAAGACAGCCAGACGTAAGAAATAAAACTGAAAACTCGTAGCAAAGACAGTCTGGCTTCTGGGAAGGTTGTCAACCTGGCTTTTGGAGATTCGTACAACTTT
The DNA here is from genome assembly GCA_016936075.1 of Sedimentisphaerales bacterium. Taxonomy (GTDB): domain Bacteria; phylum Planctomycetota; class Phycisphaerae; order Sedimentisphaerales; family Anaerobacaceae; genus JAFGPS01. Next base: position 2,201 of record JAFGPS010000020.1, read on the forward strand.
TTTATCAAAAAAGTGCAATACAACATCAGTTTCACCGTCGGTATATCGAACAAAACCGAATTCATGTTCCGGGCCGGGTCCCCTTCTTCCTGTTCTGAAATTTTTGAGATAAGGTTCGCCAAGCTTTTCGACTACCTGTTCATAGGTTGTTTCTTCCTTGATAGAATTCAAAGCCTGAGTTGAAACTGGATGCTTAGCTGCTATTTCAGCTAATCTATCACGCTGGCGAGGTTCATTGATTGAGCGTACAAAGAAAATTATAACCGGTGCAAAAGCCAAAAGATATACCCATAAACTGCGGCGTGACAAAAAGGTCTTTTTAATTTCCAAACGCACAACAGCCAAAATTTGCAATAACCATATCCCGTTCATTTGGAAGCCTCCTCGTCACCTATAAGATATTCGTAAACTGAATTGGCGTCATCATCTATGGGAGCCATACTTTCGATGTCTATACCTTCCATAGCAAGATAATTAAGTGACTTGCAGAACTGATCTACATCGCGTGTCTTTATGAGTACTGCGTCACCTTCTGTAAGAATCCGTGCTTCCACTACATTATCCTGCTCAAAAGCCCTCGAAGCAAGAGCGGCGGGCTTTTTACATCGAACTAACATTTGTAAAGGACGTTCCTGTTTTATTTCGTTGCGTACGTTTTGAATTTGCCCCTCGGCAATCACATAGCCCCCGCTGATAAAGACAACTTCATCGGAAATCATGTCAACCTCATGCATCACATGACTGGAGATAATCACGTGACGGCCTTCATCCGCATAACGACGAAACAATGCAATAGTCTCTGCTCGCACAAGAGGATCAAGGCCGTTAAGCGGTTCGTCGAGCACTATTACCCTTGGATCATGTGCGATAGCCTGGGCCAATCGTATTCGCTGGCGCATACCTTTACTATAAGCAGCTACCTTTCGCTGGGCTACATCAGAAAGACCAACCTGTTCAATAACTGAAAGTGTCATCTCTTTGCACTTACTCGGTTTATATCCTGAAAGTTTCAGGAAAGAGTATATAAACTGATAACCGCTTAATCCCTTGGGAAAAGAGTCAAACTGAGTTGCATATCCGACTAAACGAAATAGCTTCTGCGGTTCAGAAGGTGACACACCCAAAACACTGATTCTACCACGTGACGGCCGGATAAGCCCTGTGATCAGATTCATCAAGGTGGTTTTTCCCGCACCATTAGGACCGACAAGACTTGTAATACCAGGTTTCAAAGATAGAGTGACACGATTGATACCGAGAACCTCGCCGTAGAATCGCGATACATTGTCAAGGATAATCAGATTATTGGAAGATTCATTCATTTGACTACCTCAAAAGCACGAACGCGTTTAGCGAGCATAATAAGACATAAGATACATACTATAAATAGAACAGAACATGCCTGAAATGTTGTCAGATTCGTATCCATATAACCATGCCTGTAAAGATAGGCCCAGATTATTCGTATAACCTCTGAAAGGTTGATTAAAGAACCATAATTTGTATGCAGGATACTGTTAATCGCATTACCGAAACCAGCTCCGACAAAGAAGATACCGAGAATCAATGCACCGGCTGCTATCCTCCATTTCACTAAAGCCGACAATGTCAGGGCAATCAGAGAGAGCATAATAATCCAGATACTTAATCCAATTACAGTAGCTCCGACTAACCATGCATTATTTCTCGCCCATTCAAAACCGGTAACTTCCGCTTTGATAACAAAAAGCAATACCCCGGGAACCCACGTTATAAGAGATTCAAGGGAAAGTAATACAATCATTTTCCCTAAAATATATTGAGTGCGCGAAACAGGACGGCTCAAATACAAACTCAAAGCTCCATTCGCAAGATCCGGTGCTATCAGATTTGGACCTATTAAAGTCGTAAGCAGCAGAGCCATAGTACCCTGAACAATACTGTAAGAATAAAAGAAACTACCATCAATCGCAGGCACAAAATCAGGCCTTAAACTTAAGGCCATTATCAGCATACTATTGTTTGTTATATAAATATACGCGGCACAGCCAATTGGATAAAACAAACAAGCTGCCAAAAACAAAACAATAAATTTTGACTGAAATAAAGGAGCATAATAGAATCGGCTGAAAATCGCAAAACGCATCCGTGCGGGAGTAAGTGTACTATTATATTGTCTGTAAGTTTGTTTAGCTATAGCCATATCATGTCCCCATCGCCTTGATAAAAATATCTTCAAGACTGTTACGCCGATAATTCATGCGTCGCAGCGGAAGGTCGAGTCTGGCGGCAATACGAAAGATTTCTCGCAATTCGAAGCTTTCAGGCAAGATTATCTTGAGACGTCCCGGCCGAACATTAACACATTCACAACCCAATTCAGTTAAGGCAGCAGTCAAGCCGCATTCTTCGACAGTAGTCTCAATATCGACAAAACGTAAATTTGCCTTTCGTTCCTCTTCGAGATTAGCCAAATGCACAATACGTCCATTTTTAAGAATCAAAACTTCCTCACAGGTATCTTCGACATCACGTAAAAGATGAGAACTCAATAGAAGATGCATATGTCCGGAATCCCGGATGTCACGAATCAATCTAATCATTCGCTGCCGTGCAATTGGATCGAGACCATTGGTTGGTTCATCCATAATTAACAAACGCGGCCCATGTACTATTGCCTGTGCCAATTTTACCATCTGTTTCATCCCGAGGGAATATGTACCAAGCTTACGATATCGTGCTTCACCAAGACCAACATAAAACAATACTTCGTGTGCTCGTTCAAGGGCTGATTCCGGCGGTAAACCTGACAACTCAGCCATCATCCTGACAAAAGAAACCGCCGTCATATCAGCAATAAAAGCATCGTTCTCCGGCATATAACCAACTAATCCCCGAATACGACTGATATCACGGCGTATATCATAATCCAATACTTTGGCTGTTCCTTTTGAGACTGGACAAAAGCCAAGTAATGTCTGGATCAGAGTTGACTTGCCGGCTCCATTAGGCCCTAATAGCCCAATGATTCTGCCGGAAAGCTTTATGTTCAGGTCTTTAAGAACCTCCTGCTTTCCAAACCGTACACTTAATCCTTCTAATTCTATTACTGTCGGCACTGAATTAATCATTATCTTATATTGTTCTCACTCTGCTTATTGCAGACCACACTATTTTTATTTATTATTTATTGAATATAATTCAAATTGCTTTAAATTTCCAGATTTTTGAACTGAAGAAATAAACAACAACTCATCTTTTTTGTCATGATCGAAATCAACTGATAAAACATTATAGCCGTTCCTGTCTTTGAATTGTGCCATATAAAAATCAGGCTCCTTACCTCCCGTACGGAGATAGGCCTGTTCATTTATTAATGAATTCATGAATGTTACTACCCTGTCAATATCCCATACATTATCTTTATCAGTGAATAGTAATTCCTTGATTTGTGATGAAAGCTCATTTTTACCATGTTGATTCTTGCCGTTTTTTTCTGTGCTAAGCCACATTTCAAAATGGCCGTTCTCCTTATTCGACATTGCAACATCCAGGTTTTCATCTCCATTAAAGTCACCATATATTGGTGTTCCATACTTCTGTTTGACCTGATCCTGAAACTTATTCAGGATACCTGGATTTTTGATAAGCGAAAGAATCGAAGGCAATTGCAGATAAACATCCCCTTTCCAATTAGAACTTAGCTCGAATGAATTTCCTTGTATTGACTTATAGCCAGTACTTTCTAATCTAAGAAATTTCCAATCTGCAAATAATCCACCCAATACCGTTGATAAAGTAGGTAATTGTATTTTCAACATAAGTAAGTCAGGATAAGCATCTTCATCAAGTTGCATAGGCTGTAAGACTGTAATATCTTCTGCAACTTTCAGAATTGCGCTGGGTTCAGTAAATTGCGGCCCGTTATTTGTACCATGAAAAATCCAGAATTTTCTCATGTGAGAGATTATATAATCAGGAATATGATCATTATTCAAATCAGATTCAATCAGTTGCGGCTCGTTATTACTGATTATCGATCCCAATTTCAAGCCTTCTGATTTGGGCGTTGTATCATGAAACAAATTTAAATCCAGAGATACACTCGGCTTTTCCGGTATAACGCCATCTTTATCCAGCAAATAGTAATCGTATTTCGGTTTGTGACTTACTACTAAATCAAGGCATCCATCTCCGTTAATATCTTTCAATACAAGATTAGGAATAGAAAATTGTTCAGTAAGTTTTCCCTTTGTATTTTTCAAATCAGCCTGCCTGTTATGAATCATTTCTATCGGAAACTTGCCTATCTTCGAAAATACAGGGACATTACTTGAAGAGCTGTCATCTTCCAGGCCTTCATTAAGCCAGACTTCGCAATAATTGACAATCGGGACAATAACATCCATCTTTCCGTCATGATTTATATCCTGAAGGAATTCGGAAAAAACAGGCTGGTCAATTCTGAATTGAAATTTGATTCGCCGATTTATTAAAATCCCTTCCGGCTCAATATTTCCATTTTGGCTAATCGGATACGCCGTCAAGCCATCAGGCGTAAGAGTTATCAGGTATTTGGTTTTGTCGTTTGTAAAAAATGATGATAAACATAAAAGAGATTGATTTGAAAAAGGCAGACTCCACTTATTCGATATTTCTTTATAAGCACCATCTTTTGAAATACATGAATATATTTTAACTTGTCCCTGCTTACCGATTACCAGGAATTCATCTATATTGTCATTATTCAAATCCTGAAACATGTTAGCCGCTATCACACATTCAGGCGATATAACCGTAAGAAGTTTCCCTTCGTATTTTTGTTTTGATTCCTGAGAAAATCCCGGCACAAAAAAACTCATTAGTATTAATGCAAATAATAAATGTTTTTTCATTTGAATCTCACGTAAATAATCTGATCAGTTCCTGTGATAAGCAGAACAGGTTTCGTATCATTATCTTTATAGTCATAAACAATATTGGTTTTTTCAGGAATAGTCATATCCCAGACATTTTTATCTGAAATATCAATTCCATTTTTTGTTTTTCTTAATAAACGCAAACCAATATGATTGTCAGTGTCTCTTACTAAAAGATCAAGAAGGCCATCTTTATTGAAATCTACAAAAAATCGACCCTGATCTATTTTCGAGCTTACGTCATTATCCAGTGACACATTTATTTCTTTACTTATGTCCGGATTCCTTGAAAAACTTCCCTTGTTATTGACAAAGGTGAGAAATTGCAATTTGATACTTTGCGATGCGATTGTCTTAACCTGGTCCAGAAGGTCAGGATTAAAAGTAATAAAACTAAGATCGGGAAAGCCGTCGCCATTAATATCTTCAATTTGCACTTTCCCGGGCAAGCCGGCAATTTTAATCATCTGCTGCGGCATTCCATCTTCATCGAAAAGAACATCCTCGTTTTCCTGATTTTTGTGATTGATATAAATAAGTATTTGTGTAAAAACGTCTTTCGAATTTCTATCTCTCGCAAATAATATAAAATCTGAATGCTTATCCTGATTCAGATCCATTATAAACTGGTCCTCGGAATTTTCGCCAATATCATTTGGAATTTTTATACTCGCATAATTTTGCGAGAAAAAAGGTTCTTCCTTTTCCTGTTTCCAAAAATAAATAACATTCGATGCCTGAAGAATGTCGCAAAGACCGTCGCCGTCAAAATCCATAAATATAGGCACATTAATCGAATGATTAACATTGACCAAAGGTTTGCTTACTTTTTCTATACCAAATAAATCCGCTGACTCGCCAAAACTAAGAGTCGCACTGACACCCTTTCGTTCTCTTCTAACCTGTAGCGATGATGTAGTAATAATAATTTCCGAAGGCATTTTAAGATTTTGTGTAGAAACGAATCCGTTTTCCTTTTGCATAAATATTTTAATACCATCCGATTGAGGCAAAACAAAATCGTTTCGGCCGTCATTATTAAAATCGAATACGGCATCCTGCCATGAAAAAGCCTTATCTTTATCCGGAATTTGCCAGAGAAATTCAATATCGGAAATCTTAAAAATTTTGTTTTGATTGCTATTTTGAATTCGATATCCAAAACAGGCGTTAGCCGTAAATAGTAAAATCTCGGCACCGGGATTATTGTCTATATCAGCGAAAGCAAAAGCAATAACATCAGAAGTCAACGAGATTATTTCGTCCGGTTCCGATTTAAAAACAAACACATTTTCTTGCTGATAATAAATTCTTAATGACCGCCCGAAAGGATTTTCTTTATTCGATACAGACAAAGCCAAATCTTTCATGCCGTCGAGATTTATATCTTCATATACCTGATCTTCTAATGACAATCCCTGCGGCAATTGTATAATCGAGCTTAGTGCCTGTTCAGATTTATTCTTTGCATTTATGCGGATATTTATAAGACATAAAAACAAAACCGCAAGTGTCACCATTTTGACTTTTGCGTATTTCTTATTCATTATTTAACTTCCTCTAAACGACTCGAATCGCCGATAGTAAAATTGATAAACCAGAACAATTTTAATTCCGA
>JAFGPS010000217.1 GCA_016936075.1 Sedimentisphaerales bacterium
CGTGTCTCCTTTCTGCGGCTAAGCCGCGTTTGGTTCTGATGAGGGTTATTATACCCAACACCAGGAGACACGCTTTCATAAAATCATCCTGAGTGAAACGAAGGATCTGGGCTACTAATATTAAGTATGTTTCGTTTGTAGCTTCTTGCTCGATAGCCAGATGCTTCACCTTCGGTTCAGCATGACAAGTTATCATATTAAATGTTACATAACAGTAATGAATTATTAGAAAGGAATCACAACTTTGGATTTTAGTTTTCTTGATTGGGCAACTATCGCATTATGTGCGGTGATTATGGGTGCATCTAAATCCGGTCTGCCCGGGCTTAGCATTCTGGCCGTTCCTTTAATGGCCAACGTTTTCGATACGAAAGAATCTACTGGATTATTACTCGGTATTCTTATTATTGGTGATATTTTCGCAATTATTTACCACAGGCAAAACGCGAAATGGAAATATATTGTTCGTCTGCTTCCGGCTACCCTATGCGGTATTGTTGCAGGATATTTCGGAATGAAAGAAATAACCAATGAACAGCTAAGACCGATTATCGGTGTAATAGTGCTTTTAATGCTCGGGTTGAATTATTGGCGAATGAATAGTAAAAAAAATGAGGATAAAAATATACCTGCACCTCTATGGCTGTCTTTCTGGCTCGGCTTTCTGGCCGGAGTTACTACGATGATGGCTAACGCAGCCGGACCGGTTATGATTATTTACCTGGTTGCGATGAGATTGCCGAAAATGGAGTTTGTCGGAACCGCAGCCTGGTTCTTTTTCATTATAAACTGGATTAAAGTGCCATTCAGCGCAAATCTTGGCCTGATGAATATGGAATCTATAAAGGTTGATTTGCTTATGATTCCATTTATATTTATCGGCGCGATTTGCGGCTATTTTGTTCTCCAAAAAATACCGCAAAGAACTTTCAACGCAGTAGCACAACTTTTAGCTGCCGCCGCTGCGATAAAATTATTGTTTTAATGAGAATAAATCTTTTATAATAGAATACTTGTGTGGCATCCTCATTCTGATCGTTTTTATCAGAATGGGGATGATAAAATATCATAAGAGGCATCCCCAAGCTTCGCTTGAGGCTGGCACCCATCGAAATATTTATCTTTTGATTATGACTGAAGAACAAGAAAAAAACATATTTGATGCTATGCGAGAGCGTATGCTCAAATACGACCTGAAGGGACGAGGAATTACTGATCCTCGCGTACTGAAGGTTATGGAAGAAGTTCCGCGAGAGGATTTTGTACCGAATTCACATCGTTCCCAGTCATATAAAGACGGCCCGCTCCCTATCGGGCTGGAGCAAACAATTTCTCAGCCTTATATTGTTGCTCTGATGACGCAGGAATTGCATATAAGCAAGGATTGTATCGTTCTGGAAATTGGAACAGGCAGCGGCTATCAGACCGCGATTTTGAGCAGACATGCCAAGAAAGTTTATACGATAGAAAGATTTGATGAACTTTCACAAAAAGCACAAGCTGTTCTGGCGAAATTAGGTTATGATAACGTAGAATTTTATGTTGGTGACGGCAGTGAAGGCTGGCCAGTATCGAAATTACCACATAATGGCTGCTTTGATAGAATCATTGTAACCGCTGCGGTTCCCGCAATACCTATGCCGCTTATAAACCAGCTTACTGACGGCGGCCTAATGGTTATTCCTGTAGGATACTCTGGTGTACAGGAATTAATACTCTGTGAAAAAAGAGTTGAGAAAATAATCGAGCGGAAAATATGTAGTGTCCGTTTTGTTAAGCTTTTTGGAAAATACGGTTTTCAGACATAATGATAGAAGAAACCAATAATATACAAAATAAAATAGAATTATCAATGCCGGTTCAATATATAAAAGGAGTGGGACCTGCAAGGGCAAAAGTCTTTTCTCAACTTGGAGTTGAAACACTTGGTGACTTGCTGGAATATTTTCCGCGTGACTGGAATTTCCTTCCCGATCCAATAAAGATAAATCAGATGCAGCCGAAAAAAGAAGCTGCAATTATCGCGATGGTCGAATCTATTGATTATCAGAGTTTTCGCAGGCAGCCGTTATTCGAAGCACTGGTCAGTGACGAAACCGGGATATGCAGAATTGTCTGGTTTCATGGAAGTTATTTACGAAATCAAATAGAACCTGGACAAATAATTTTTGCATATGGTAAAGTCAATTTATACAAGCATCAGATTCAACTGGCTAATCCGAAATTTCTTATACTCGACGAGGAAAATTCAAAATCACCAGAAGACTTGAGCGGCGGGATTTACCCCGCGACAAAGGACCTCTCCAACAGGCAGATAAAACGTATTATCAAACCTGTTCTTGAAACAATAGACGAGCTTGTAGAAGAGTTTTTCGACAAAAGTTTTTTGAAACATAATATTTTAATAAGCAGGAATGATGCCTTCAAATGGATACACCAGCCGCCTGATGATAAAAAACTCTCCAAGGCAAAGCGAAGATTAAAACATGATGAGCTTTTCCTGATGCAGCTTGGTCTTGCGCTTCGACGATATAAGATGCAGCATTTTTCGTCCGCAACTGCGTGTAATTATTCTGATGAAATTGATAGTCGAATCAGAAAGCGTTTCCCATTTCTCCTGACAGAGGACCAAAACAACAGCATATCAGAAATTATAGAGGACATGGGAAAACAAATACCAATGAACCGCCTGCTACAGGGGGATGTAGGCTCTGGTAAAACAGTTGTTGCACTTTACGCCGCTTTGCTTGCAATCGCTAATAAAATGCAGGTTGCGATTATGGCGCCAACGGAAATTTTGGCGGGACAACATTTTCTCAGTATAGAAAGGTATTTGAAAAACTCCCAGGTTAAAAGAACGCTTATCACAGGAGGTTTATCAGGTAAAAAAAGAAGTGAGCTTCTTGAAACAGTTAAGAATGGTGACATTGATATTGTTATCGGAACAGTTGCACTTCTCCAAAACGATATAGAATTTCAGAATTTAGGTTTGGTTGTTATAGATGAACAGCATAAATTCGGTGTTGAGCAGCGAGCGGAATTACGAAAGCAAACCTCACCGCACTGTCTTGTTATGACCGCGACTCCTATACCGAGAACTCTTGCCATGACCGCGTTCGGAGATTTGGATGTTTCTATAATAAGTCATTGCCCACCGGGAAGAGGCAAAATTATTACTCGAAGAGTTGAACCTGAAAACAGGCAAAAAGCGTACGAGTTTATTCGTGAGCGTCTTCGTGCGAAAAAACAGGCATATTTTGTTTATCCAAGAATAACCTCCATAGAGCAAAACGGTGACATAAAAGCCGCTACGGATGAATGGGTAAATCTATCTAAAAACGTATTTCCGGAATTTAAGGTCGAGCTACTGCACGGCCAGATGAAATCCGAAAAAAAGCAGGAAATCATGTCAGAATTCCGTAAAGGTAAAATTGATGCGCTTGTCTCAACCGTCGTTATAGAAGTCGGTGTAGATGTCCCAAACGCGACTATTATGGTTATCGAGGGAGCAGATAGATTCGGACTGGCACAATTGCACCAGTTACGAGGTCGCATTGGACGCGGGGAAGCAAAATCGTATTGTTTCCTATTTTCCGAATCTGACAATGAAATTGCAAACAGTCGGCTCGATGTTATGACCAGAACTAATGACGGCTTCGAAATAGCTGAAAGCGACTTGAGACTTCGCGGCCCCGGCGAAATGTTCAGTACCAGACAGCATGGATTGCCGGATTTAAAGATAGCGAACATCATAGATGATTACGAATTACTGGTTATGGCACGAAAAAACGCATTTGAACTTGTAAACAAAGATCCTATGTTAATAAAATCAGAGCATAAAAATATCCGCAAAGAGCTATTACATAAATTTGGTGACACGCTCGGTTTAGCGGATATCGCATAAAAAAATAAATACTTCTTTTCAAATGCCCCCAAAAATGGTTTTATATATACACATTATTAAATGGTGAATGCGTATGGTAAAAAATCAAAAAAGAATTGAGCAGATAGCGGGCTTGTCTGTAATCGTTGCAATCTTTATCGGTTGCGGGCTTGTGCTTAAACCATTTATTTTATCAATTCTCTGGGCGGCTATATTATGTTTTGCAACCTGGCCACTGTATGAAATTCTGTTAAAATGGCTAAAGGGCCGCCGTAATCTCGCCGCAGCGCTAATGACTTTAATGCTTATCCTGGTTCTTTTTATACCATTATTTATGGTTGGGATGACATTTACAGATAGCGTTCAGTCACTTATTGAATTTGTCAATTCACACGATAAAGAAAGTCTGCGGACTCCTCCTGAGTGGATTGATAAAGTTCCCTGGGTAGGTAGCAAAATCAGCGGCTATTGGGCAGAAATAGCAGATGATACAGAACCTGTAGTGAACTGGTTAAAGCCGCGATTACAAGATGCCGGTATCTGGCTCATTCAACATAGCCTTGACGTATTCAGAGGTGTTTTTTACATCGCAATGAGTGTTTTATTTGCGTTTTTCCTATATCGTGACGGAGAAGGTGTCGTAAAACAAATTCGCGAGGGATTTCAAAAAATCAGCGGCGACTATTCTCAACACCTGCTGGAAACAGTCAAATCAACTACTCGAAGCGTAGTTTACGGCGTTATAGGAACCGCTCTGGCTCAAGGCATAGTCGCATGGATAGGTTTTAAAATAGCTGGCGTACCTTCGCCGATGGTGCTCGCTATGTTCACTTTTTTCCTTAGTTTCGTACCCATAGGCCCTCCTGTGATATGGATTGGTGCCGCTATATGGCTATTTGTCGGCAAACAAATAGGCTGGGGTATTTTTATGATAATTTATGGATTACTGGCAATCAGCAGCATAGATAATATAGTTAAACCTTACATTATCAGCAAAGGCTCCAAACTTCCATTTATCGTAATGTTCATTGGCGTATTAGGAGGAATTGCTACATTCGGATTCATTGGCGTTTTTCTCGGCCCGACACTATTAGCTGTAGGATTTAGTCTGGCACAAGAAATTCTCATAAAGCGTACCTCTATCCAGGCTTCTAACAAAAGGCTTAAACAGGAAAATGCTGTTGGCCCGGAAGGAGCATGAAAATATAATCAATGCCTTAATACTTAATTTAGGTGATATACTTGAGTTAGCAGATATCGCCTGAATAATTTTCGTTTTTAGGTTTGCGTTTTTTCATTTTAAATTTATAATCAAAATTTTAACTAATCGGAAAAATAATGATTTA
>JAFGPS010000021.1 GCA_016936075.1 Sedimentisphaerales bacterium
ACCTATCTCAAACATTGAATTCGCTAATACAAATTAATGAACGGATTCGCAAAACGCTCAATAAAAATACACAGAAGCTTTCCTCAATAGATTATATACGTTTCATCAAAAGTTGGTAGAAAAAAACGTCTTTATACTTACATTTTTCTCAATCCCCTTATTACTATTTCATTCAGTCTCTTTTGCAGGAGTTTGTTAAGGCTGGCGAGGAATAGATTGGCGTTGTCTGTTATGATGAGCCTGTTATTATCGAACGAAGCGAGTCGCGTCTTAAGTAATAATCTGTGTTTCCGATGTTCATCGGTACTGTGTTAATCAGTGTCTAAATTCGTCTTTCGTCGCTCGTTACTCGTAGCTTGTTAAACATCTGCGAACATCTGCGTCTATCTGCGGTTAAATACTTCCTTTCGTCTTCGCTTAGCTATGCCGTGACGAGTCGCCGTGACAAGCGTTTTTGATTGAAAAGTAAGCTAAAAATGAGGGTTTAAAATAGGCAAAGTGACATTAAGGAAGGTTATCTAAACCACGAATGAACACGAATAAACACAAACAAAAATATGATATGTAGGCCCCTCGGACTCCATGCGGAGGTGCGTTTCGTTCGACCAAGAGGCTCTCGACTGGATAACGCACCATTTCTTTATTGATTATTTAGTGCGATGCATCGCACCCAACAATTACTGCTATTTTTAACGAGTGATTTTCAGACCCGGCAAAGCTTTCTGCAAATCTTCTACCTGCTTATCGGTTATGTTTGGACAATTCTGTATATAAAGTTCTTCGAGATTAGTAAGTTTTTTGAGCGGCTTAATATCGTAAATCTGGGCATTGCTCAATCGCAGTTTTTTCAAAGCATGTAAATTCTGTATCGGGCTTAAATCTATCGCGAATTTCTTATCGAGATTAATAATCCGATGCTTACCAAGAAACTTCATCCATTTCGGAATTCTTATTTCGGGATACCTGACATAATACAGATCCAGTATTTCAAGATTTGTAAATTTCTCAAGAAGCCTGATATCAGTCAACTCAGTCAAAATCCAGGGAGGAAGATATGTGAATTCACGGTGATTATATTTAAATATATCATATAAATATAATTCCGATATTTTAGCAAAATCAGCATCTGTTAATCTATCTCCATATAATTCAGATAGCTGTTCTGCAGCATATTTTCGAATAATCGTGTCACCGCTTAGAGGATCAGGTTTTGTTCTCAATGCAGAAAGAGGAGCAATAAAAGCAACAAATAATATCAATACAAAACATATAGCCGCAACGATGTGCTTCGAAAGTAATAGCTTTACCTGTTTTGTCTTGTTATTTTCCATATAAAATACATATGGCACGTTATATTGCACCATTTCGTTCTCAACTTAATTAGAGCTATTATGTAATTGCCTCGAACTTTGTACTCGCCAGATAATCGAACCAACAAAAGCTAAAAGCATAGCCGGAACAAATAATAACTCAATGTTATTTATTATTCTGCCAATAGCGACAACAAATCTCAGAAAGGGAGTTAACGCCGCTCCTGTGGTTAAATATGAGACTAATATCACCGGAACATAAAAAACCAGCAATGCATAACCGAACATTATCAAAATCATCGCGGCAAGGCAAAGACTTGATAATTGAACCTTTTTTTTAGGTGACATGCTTTTTCCTTTCCACTTTCATTATGTATTTACATGCTCATGTTCTTCTTTCATTGGTAATTGTCCTATAAGCAGGGTTGGGGAAATTCCTTTGTCGGTTACAATTATCTTGCTATTGTTTTTAAGAGAGTTTTCGGTCATCTCAATCAGTTTTAATTCTTTTGCACTGCCCTTGAAAAACTTTTCCGCGGCTTCATTAACAAGCTCTATCGCTTTGGCTCGGCCTTCGGCGACTTTAATCGCGGCTTCTCTTTGACCTTCAGCAAGCTGAATCGCGGCGAGTTTTTCCTGCTCGGCAGCTTCGAATTTTCCGGTCGCAAGAAGTTTCATCGCCCTTCTCTCCTGCTCGGCGGTTTTCTGTTTATGCATCGCGGTCTTTATATCGTTCGGCGGGTCTATCAATCTTATCTCAACTTTGCAGACTCTCAGGCCCCACTCGTCTGTCATCTCATCGAGTACCCTCTGGAGATTTTGGGAAATCCTGTCACGTGCAATCAAACTTTCGTCTAACGTTAATTCGCCAAACTCCTGACGCAGATTCGTTCTTGCCAGTTCCATAACAGCGACCTTCCAGTTATCAATGTTATAGAAAGTCTTCTGTATATCCTTCGTTTCGAGGCCCGGCCGAACCCAAATCAGGCCGTCAACCTTTATTTCAACGTTGTCCTTGGTAATGACCGGCTGAGGCTCGATATCCATCGTATGCTCGCGTATGTCGCGAATACGGGTAATTTCGACTATTGGAATCTGGAAATGCAGGCCAGGCTCGACAAAACGTTTGTATTGGCCAAAACACTCGACAATTCCCCGCTCATACTGCTTGACGACATAAAGAGGTTTTACTATTGTTCTCATTACATACTCCTTTCGCTCAAAAATATTTAAGGCAAAAAATAACCAAATTTATTCTTCTCATTTAATCTCGAAACGTGATTTTACCTGAAACCTGTGTAAATAAAAGAAAATATTGTCGGTTATTTTTCTCGGCCGTCAAAGATTACGAGTTCCGGTAGTTTTTTTTGTAAATCATCAATCTGATTATGCAGGATATTGTTGCATTTTCTTATATCGAAATAGATGAGATTTGGAAAGTTCTTTACAGGCTCAATATCACTAATCGCAGTGTCATAAAGAGTAAGTCTCTGCAATTTCGTTAGTTCCTGAAGTGGTTTAAGGTTGGTTATCTTGGTCTGGCCGAGATTCAGAATTTTAAGATTTGAAAGTTCCTTAACCGGACCAAGGTCAAATACATGTGTTCCATAAACATCCAGAGTTGTAAGGTTTTTCAAACCTGATAATGGACCAAGATTTTCTATAGGTGTAAAATTCAAATTGAGATATTCAAGTTTTGAAAGATTCCTGAGCGATCTTAAATTCAAAAAGGTGATTTCTTCTTTTTTAGGACTCCTGAACAATACTTGTGGAGTTTGTTTCTTTATGACATGTATTTTAATAAGAATAGTTTTCCATAAAGGTGTTCTGGCTTTTGGAACTTTTAGACTGCTTATATCAAGTTTACAGAGATTCTTAAATTTCTTCAGCAAACGTATATCCTCAATCGTTTGCCCTGATAAATCAAGTTCTGTAATACTGCGAAAATCCTTTGTATCAAGAGAATTGGGATCTTTATTAAGCATCTGGCCAACTACCTGACGAATCACGGCATCGCCGGATGTAGGATAATTCTGGTCTATGGCATAAACAATAAAAACAAAAACAACGAGAAAAAACAAAGGCAGAAATACAGACACAACATATTTCATACGAAATATTCTATTTGTAACATTTTTCGGCAATAACTCGGCATTTTTCATATATAATCCTCTAAATCTCTAAGGGAAATTATACCAAAATCATAACCTTTTGTCACGAATCAAAATTGATTTATTAAATACAAATAGCCATATTTATCACTCCCAGAACGTTTTTTTTGAATTCTTTTACTTGATTTTAATAAATCATAAAGCTTAAGCAAATATTTAATGCTGTTTTGCCGATGTTATACCTGATATACTATTTAAATAAATAACTGGTATTAGGAGAAACGCTTATGAATATAAAAAAGACCATTATAGGACTTTTAGTTTTAATAGCCGCTGTTAACTCAAATGCACAGGTTAATGAAAAGGAAAACTTCGGCATTGGATTTCTTGTTGGTGAACCTACTGGTTTTAGTTTTAAATATTGGAAAAGTAAAGAATACGCTATCGATGGCGGCATGGCATGGTCGTTTCTTGGTAACGATGGATTTCAGATTTATTCCGATTATCTGTTTCACGATTATAGACTGAATAACTCCGAGCAATGGCCAGCCTACTATGGTATCGGAGCTTTATTGGAATTCGAGAAAGATGAAGGTAGGAAAAACGATGGTGACACAATTTTTGGTATAAGGGTACCATTTGGCATGACGTATTTTTTCGAAAATAAAAAACCTTATGAATTCTTTATTGAGTTGGCACCTGTTTTGGAATTAGCACCAGATATCGATATTAGTGCAAATGTAGGAATAGGACTTCGTTTCTACTTTTAGTTTTACAAAAGAATTATTTGAACGAGTCTAAATAAAGAGGAAACCAATAAAAGGTTCCCTCGATTAATATCAAAATAATCAATCCATGATTCAGTAGTCTTACCTATTGCGTCCTCCTCGAGACCTTCCGGATCCTTGATTTCCGGATGAATTCCCATATCCTCCTGTTCTCATCTGTGTCTGGCTTCGTTGAGTTGTTTTAGTACGCTGCTGTGTTTGTACCCTTTGCGAGCTTGAAGAATTCTGTGTTTGCACTCTATTCGAAACACTCTGCTGATTTTGTTCATTATTTGAAGAACTCTGAGCTTGCGATTTACCAGAGGTATTCTGCGTTTGTGTCTTACTCGAAACCTTTTGAGCCTGTACAATGCCTGAAACATTTTTATTTTGTTCAGTATTTTGTGACTTTGCCTTTTTGCCTATACCAAATATACCCAGAAAGCGTCCGAATAGACTTTTCTTCTTAGTCTTTGTTTGGGTAAGCGTTTGAGTTTGTGTCTTCTGCTGGTTTTGAACTTTTACTTGTGTTTGAGTTTGCTGGCGAACCTGAGATTGTTGACGAGTCTGGATTTGCGCCCGCTCCTGATTTTGAGTTTCGTTCTGAATTTCTAATCTGTCCTGATTCATCTGCTGGTTTTGTGTCCCATTACTATTACCCAAAACACTACCGAGTTTTATATTATTTTCATTAGCGATATTTCCATATCCTCTGCCTATCGCTCTTTGCTGTAATACATTATTGAGAGCTTCCTGATATTGTTGCTCAGTAGTTTTATCAGAATCAGAATTATTAGCAGCGATTTGTTCCGCCATGCGTGCATTAATCCTAATATCACCCCAGCTTTGGCCATTAGTTCTCATATTATTTACCTGGCTTTGTGTCAACTGAGAATTATTCACGAGTTCGTCAATATAGGACGGCTGGTTATCCATCGTGTTTTGCTCTTCCTGTGATTGTGCTGCACCTGTCAACAATGCTAACGAAAAACTCATAATAAAAATAAGAACTAAGCTTATTTTATTCATTGCCTTAAACATATATACATTCCTTTTAATTAATGAAACATTTTCAATTTACCATTATACAATTTTTAAGAACAAATAAGTATCAAAATAATAATAGCGGTACCTGCCGCGAGTATAGCAAGTCCCATAATCAATTCGGGCTTTTTCATCTAAATATCTCCTTTTATGACTCCTTCAAGAGAAATTATAAGAAATGAATAGGACTTTCAAAGTCTTGATTAATTTTTTTGCTAAATTAGCAAAAGTTTTTTTTATTTAATGATCTGTATCATGTTCCTGAAGGACCTGGATAATATCTGCTTTTGTTGGTAACGCTTCTAAAAGGCCGAACTTAGTGCAGGTAAGAGCACCCGCAGCAGATGCAAATTTTACAGCTCCATGAATATCATCTTTAATCGCGTAATACGCCGCTAAGGCTCCATTGAATGCATCCCCCCTGCCAGATTGATTAACAAGCTCAACTTCGAATGCGGGTATATTATCTGCACCGTTTCTATTTACAACAAGGCATCCTCGTTTGCCCATCGTAATAACAGCATGTTTTACACCCCTTGCGATTAAATCAGAGCCAATAAGTTTTCCATTTCGAAGACCAACAGATGTTTGGTCGGTTATATCAGCAGCTTCGGACAGGTTGGGTATAATAACATCGACTGCAAAATATTCAGCGGGAAGCTCTCCGCATCCATCTTCTTTCTGCTCGAGAGGCCTTGCCGGATCAAGTATTGTTTTAGTTCCATGCAGTTTTGCACAACGAATCGCTTCAACTATCGTTTCTTGAGGTAATTCGCCGTGAATCAGGCATACATCAGCTTCGGCTATGGCTTCATCGGCGGTTGTTATATCCATCGGAACTAATGCACTATTTGCACCGCTATACAAACATCCGGCATTTTCTCCCTCAGAATTTATCATAGTTACATGAACACCGGTATTTTTGGCTTTTACGCATTGGACATAATCAGTATTGATATTATATTCAGCAAGACCTTCGAGAATCATTTTTGCAAATGAACCGGACCCGATTTTACTTATTAGAGAAACTTCGCAGCCGCATAACGCCGCCTGAACTGATTGTACAGGCCCGGGCCCTGATATGGAATATGATAAAGTAGAACCAATAACGTACTGGCCGACAACTGGTATCTGGCTGCACTTGATTGACATATCGATATATGTGCCGCCAACTACTATGATTTTGGGATTCCTTCCCTTCATAACTTCCTTTTCAATAATCAGTTAAAATACATATGGTCTTATATTATTTCAGATAATATACTAATTTTTAAAATAAATGCAAGAATTTACTTTTTTATATTCATTTTTGTCTTGCTGTACACGTTAAAGCATCCGGTATAAGAAGAAAAAGTGATTCGCCCGCTTCATTCAGTAATGACTATACAAAAAATATCAGTATTTTTAAAAATATTTTTCTGCTTCCTGTATTTTTCGTAAACATCTGCCAGCAAAGAAAATAGGAACATACCTGATTTATCCATAAAGATATTTTTTCATAATTTCTCAAAAAAACGCATTGACGAATTTACGCAATGACATAATAATATACATATGTTTGATAGTTATTTAACTATTAATACTATGTATTTCATATATATATTCATAATACGAGTAAGCGGATTACAGAAATGGGAACAAAACGAAGTTATCTGGAACTAAACAAATCCGAACACATTAAGGTTTTGGCGGAGCAACTAAATACTATCCGAAACAGATTCTATCTGCTCGGAAGACAAGACAGAATGATTATGTCAATGTACCTCGATAAAGAAATGAGCTTCAGACAAATCGCCCTGCTGTTCAATACAAACCCGAATAGAATTTCAAGAAGAATCAGGAAAATTATATTCGAACTCTCAAATGGCAAATTTATATTTTGCATGAAAAAGAGAGAGAGATTCACCAGATATGAAATGGATATCGCAAAAGATTATTTTGTCAGAGGTCTGTCAATAAAGCAAATCGCCCAAAAGAAAAATACAAGCTTTTATCATATCCGTGAACTATTAAAAGAAGTCCGTCATAATATAAATAAAATTCAAAAGGAGAAACTATGAACACATTTACACTCAAAAAAACTATCTTCTGGGACGGAAGAGTAACAAAAAGAGTAAGAGATATTTGCAAAATGTTCGGACTCACTATCGACAGACTAAGGCAGCAGCAAAAAACTCATTCATGCACAATCAATATCAGGCCCGAAGATGTGATATATATTACAGGTCCGTCCGGCTCAGGAAAAAGCATTCTTCTGCGAGAGCTCGAAAACGCAATCTCCCCAAAGGATAGAATTAACATCTCGCAAATAGAGCTTCCATCTGATAAAACCGTCATTGACTGTATGAATGAAGGCTTACTCGTCTCATTGCAATTACTCAGCACAGCAGGCCTTAGCGACTGCTTCTGCATTCTAAATCAGCCCGCAAATCTCAGTGACGGTGAAAAGTTCCGCTTCAAACTTGCAATGGCACTTTCGCAGAAGAAAAAATATATCTTCGCGGATGAATTCAGCTCGGAACTTGACCGCGTTACGGCCTGTTCCATTTCTTATAAACTCAGACGGTTCGCAAAACAAAATTCGACTACATTCATATTAGCATCGAGTCACCAGGATATGCTCATGGATTTGGCTCCGGATATTCTTATCACAAGAGAATCCGCCGGACAGACATATGTCACATACAAAGATATAAGGAGACAGCCATGCTGAAATGTTCATTGGCAGGGAAAATAAAAATCACGGAAGGTACTTTCTCCGATTATAAAGAGCTTTCAAAATATCACTATCGAAACGAAAGAATAGGTCCCTTTTCAAATATATTCGCTTTAAAGCCGCAAGAAACTTCATGTCTTGACGTTTCAATCATAGGAGTTATTGTTTATTCTATGCCGAATCCGTGCCTTGAACTTCGCAATATAGCTACGGGCAATTTCTTCGTAGGTCTTGACAGGAAAACGCAAATCTCACTCCTGAACAAAACCGTAAGGCGAATCAGCAGAATAATAATTGAACCACGCTTTCGAGGACTTGGACTTGCGTCTCATCTTGTACGTAAAACCATGCCGCTTGTAAACGTTCCAATCATCGAGGCATCTGGAGTTATGGGTGTGGCGAATCCATTCTTTGAAAAAGCGGGTATGGCCGCATATAAAGCATCGCCCAAAACAAGCTGTATTCGCATGATAGAAGCCTTCGAGGCAGTCGGGATAGTTGACTCTATGCTCATTAATCCGATGGAAGTACATAGTGACATCGAATCGCTCGATACACAAAGGCGGCATTTTATAGAAAATGAATTCCGCATATTTCTGAAAAGCTTCGGCAACAAACGCTACTGTAGCCATTCTCTGGAACGAACTCAATTCGTACTAACCAGACTGACAGAGCGGCCAATATATTACATCTGGTTTAATAGTAACTCGGGACTCGTAGCTCGATACTCGAAAGACAATATGCAGGATAGGCTTCAGCCAATGCTGTAAAATTCGTGACTTGGTATTCAAGCGACAAGAAACAAAACCACTCACGGGGACGGAGTCCATCCATACAGGGAGAAAATCATGGAAAACAGATTAAAAACGCGACCTGAAAAACACAACATTTTCAAAACAGTTCCAATCGAAAGTCTTATCAAGAACCCAAACAATCCAAACCATATGAGCAAACCTAACTTCAAAAAACTTGTCCGCAACATAGAACTCACCGGCCTGTACGAACCAATAATAGTTAGACATGTAGGATGGGCTTCAAAGGAAATTGCGCGAAATAATATAAGTTATTGCGCTATAAAGAGTTCGCCTCTATAATACTCCTAAGGAC
>JAFGPS010000022.1 GCA_016936075.1 Sedimentisphaerales bacterium
ATATTTATGAAGGTGTACGCTCTACAATTGGCACCATAGAACAATTTTCACAATTGGCTCACGACGTTACTCAGAGTATAATTGACAATATTCCTGAAGATTCTGAAAGCGGTGAATGGATCGATGAAGATGCAGCTGAAGGTGAGGCGGATAAAATCACCTGGCAAACTGATCCAGACGGCGTATACGATACAATTGTAAAACTATATTGCACTTCGGAGGATGACGGCTCAGAAAAACTTAACATGACTGCCTCAATCGCCAAAAAGGGAATTGGCTACAAGGGACTTATAATCTTCGACACAAGTGTAAATAAAGAAGATGAAGATGATTTTGCCAAGATTTATCTGGAATTCGATGGAACAAAGAGCGATAAATCGATGACAATCAAGGCTGTTGATTTTTTTGAGACACCACCTGAAGGTGAATTAAACTCTGCATGGATTGAAGCTGTCGAGAAAACAGACGGTTCACTTCAAGTCAAAGGCAGCTATTATATACCTTTTGCCGACAGCAGTTTTTTACCGAATGATACCACCTCCAGAGTTTATACCTTTACCGCTTCAGCTAAAAAGGATTCAAACGCAGTGCTTAACCTTGCTTTTCCACCTGCGTCTCTATCCGACGTAACGGATATTTGGGATACTTACAGCATAGGTGCGGTTATTAAAAACTTCTATTATCCGGAATTGATCATTTCGCTTGCGGCAGATACTACTGTTAACGAGCTTGAGACCCAAACCGGAATAGACCTTACCGGAGCCACTATAGAAGATCTCACCGATGGTGATATTGACAAACTTCTTGCATGGTTTGCAAAAAATGATCCGGATGGCGGCCTGAGTGATTTTATATTCATCACCAATATTGTAAACTCAGCATACTATACACCGGAAGGTTTTTATGGTACATATAGCAGCTCCGGCGGAACACTGGGCAGCAAACCCGATTGGGCAGATGATTACAAAATTGAGGATATTTCCCCGCTTGTTCCTAGCAAGGTCGCGAATCTTAGTTTTGATTCAGAAAACTTTACTATTAACTGAAATATAAAATCAAGAACAAGAGTCTGGCAAGCGGCTCTTGTTCTTGACATGATTATGCAAAAATATTATTATTGAAACATGAACAGAGAAAACTGCAGGGATTTTATTAAACTCTATTTTTCCAAACCCTATCTGCATGCCGATTTTGATATAATTTGCAAAGGTATCGGGTGCTTTAAACATATTCCTGAAGATATTGATCCCGAGCAGTACATGAATCTATTACAGGTTCTGATACAAAAGAATGGTATTTTTTCTTATCTCAGATATTTTCAGGATAATCACTTCGCACTGCTCTGCTCTGTATTGCACTCAATTACATTACAATGCATTCAAAAAAAAGACGAAAAGCAAAATGATCGGGCAGAAAAGGGTACAGATAAATTTGTTGTACCGGATATTGTAGAGCTCTCATTTCTCTTTGATTGTGATCTGCGTACCAATCCTGATCTAATCCTGAAATATAATCAAAACAGAATTGTACAATTTCGCAAGGCTCTTGATATGCTTCTTACAGAAAAACGTTACGTATCGGCAAAGAGCTTCAAGGCTATAACGCTCTTTAAGTACACGGCAGACAAAAGCACATTATTACGAGCAAAAAACATTACCCGCTCATTTATCAACGATTTTCCGCTTTCTTCACAAAAACTAATGCTATTCTTGATTGCACTTATTGCCCTGGACGAGAACCTGCAGGGAACAGAACATATTGAAGAACTTATAAAACTATGTAATGATGATGATTTTAAAAGATCTATAAGTTCTGCAATTTTTAGACTTAAAAATCAACGATTTCATTATAAGCCTTTTTAGCTTTATGATCCGTATCAAATACAAACGGATAATTTTTCAAGGGTTTACCAGCATTCCAGGTTTTGTTGTAATGATAATCCAGCCATGTATGGTCATCGGCTACCCCCCAGAAAGTAACAGAAACAATCTTATCCGAATTTATTCTGAAAAGCTCAAATATTTCCCTGTATCTTGCTGCCAGTTTGTCATCTAAATCATTATCGAAAGCCCGCCCCTCTTTATTACCCATTCCGTCAAAACAGTCAATATCAAGCTCTGTAATATGGATATCAAGCCCCATTTCGGAAAACATATCTATTGTTCTTTGGATCTCGTTAATTTCCGGCCAATAGAGATTCCAGTGAGCCTGAATTCCTATACCATCTAAACCGTGTTTCTTTAAGTCTAACTTTTTTATCATGGTTATTATGTCATGCCTTTTTGAAGGACGCACTACAGCGTAATCATTATATATAAGTGAACAATCCGGATCAGCGGCTTTGGCAAATTTGAACGCATCAATTATGTACTCTGGACCGCCATAGGCCTTGTACCATGGAGAATCGGCACGATAGCTCCCCTGATCGGATACTGCCTCATTTACAACATCCCAGCTGTAAACCCGGCCTTTATAGCGGCCTACCACTGTCATAATATGGTTACGCATATTTTCTCTAACCGCATCCTTACTGCCCTCGGTAATCCAGGGAGAAGTCTGACTGTGCCACACAAGGGCGTGCCCCCGTACATTTATATTATTTGAAGAGGCATAATTAATAATTCTGTCTGCCGCTTGAAAGTTAAATTGATCTTTCAGTGGATGTATCACTTCTGGTTTCATTGCATTTTCAGCAGTCAATGAGTTGTAGTGAGGTAAAAGTTCTGCGTATCTTATGTCAAAATAGTCCCTGTTTCCATATTCGGAAGAAGCTACGGCAGCTCCGATTAGAAAGTGCTCTTTGTAAACCTGACTAATCATTTTTTTTGCTTTAAACGTTTTCGGCTTGTCCGAAAGATCAGGACTGCTGCACCCAACAAAAATAAGCAATCCTGACAAAAGGATTATTTGCTTTATTGAAATCATCGTTATTTTCTCCTAAAACATTTACAATTGGAAACTAATTTTCTTTCATTGTTAATCTTACCCGATTTACAGTAATAGTTCTTATTCTAATATGGTTTTATCTTGTTTTTTTTTGTTATTTATAGAATTATTACAAAATTTTTGAGAATATTCTACCGTATTTAAAAATACATAATCACAGATGCGATTGTGTTTATCATAACAACAAATGCCTTGACATAATTGCACATCTATCATAAAATTTATTTTTGTGTATTGATACCTATCTATTAATTATAAAAGATAACCAGTTCAGTTATCGATATATTATTGTGTTTGGATATATTCCTTATTAATAGCATTAATCCTGTAAAAAAAAACGAAATACTTTCGTTGTAAAGAGAAAT
>JAFGPS010000023.1 GCA_016936075.1 Sedimentisphaerales bacterium
CGATATATTGCCCACCTGAAGCAGAATCATCATCTACGACCTCTAAGGGAGAAGTAATAGAATCTGCATCTTCAGCTTCTCGTATTATACTTTCTACAGCATTTACTACACCTGCACTTAAAATAAGCAGTAAGCAAATTGAGATTGCATAAGCATTCTTTTTTAGCATAAAAAAACTCCTTCGTTAAAACAAAAATCGGTAATAAATCAAAACAATCCATAACGAGGATTGTTTAAATATTCCAATACAAATAATGATCTTTTAATTATGACATTTTATAAAGAAGTGACATGTATCTGCCCAGGATAATGTTACTAAGTTGTTGTTTTTTACCTCCTTCCTTTCTATTCTATCCAAATAAAATAGAAAATGCTTGAATCGGAAATAATGTCTTATTATCCGATCCGATCATTATTTTTTTGGGGTATATTCCATCTTATAAAGAATACACAGTCCTAATATTGTTATACCAAAACCTTAATATTTCTTTGGTACACATAATAGAACTACATCAACGCTAAACAATTAGCGTATAAAATAATACAGTTTTAAAAACAAGGTAAAACTAATAATGAATGCTATATATACCCTACTCCATGTAAGATGAAAAATTCACTCGTAAAAGTACTTATTAGCTATCTGAAAAAGGATTGTTAAA
This sequence comes from Sedimentisphaerales bacterium, assembly GCA_016936075.1. Classification (GTDB taxonomy): domain Bacteria; phylum Planctomycetota; class Phycisphaerae; order Sedimentisphaerales; family Anaerobacaceae; genus JAFGPS01. Next base: position 660 of record JAFGPS010000023.1, read on the forward strand.
GATGCCACTCTCAGATTTATACATCATTACTATACTAATATATAATTAATTAATGAGTAATAGTCAAGAAAAAAATGCTTTAACTGGTTATTAAAATTTAATACTTAGACAGCACTATCACTTTTCAGGTAGAGATTTCATACAATCAATAACTTCCTTAAAATCAATTTAATTCAATTTACTTTTTAGGCTTTAACTTTTATATTAAACTATAAAGTTATATATACTTAAAAAATATGGCAGAAAAAGGACAATATATATATGAATGGCCCAGGCCAATGGTTACCGTGGATGCCGTAATTTTCAAACGCTCCCAAGGCAAAATCTCTCTACTGCTTATAAACAGGAAAAATACTCCTTATATAGGACATTGGGCGATTCCGGGAGGTTTTGTAGAGATGGATGAAGAACTCGAAGACGCTGCTGCCAGGGAATTAGCTGAAGAAACTAATCTGAAAGGTATAGATTTAGAGCAAATGCACACTTTCGGCAAGGTTGGACGTGACCCAAGGGGCAGACAAATAACAATTGCTTTTATTGGCTTTACAGACGAAAATAACGCAAATATAAAAGCCGGCGACGATGCCGCTCAGGCAAAATGGTTCGATATAGACGATTTGCCGCAAAATATGGCTTTTGACCACGATGAAGTAGCCAAATTCGCTATTGAAAGATTAAAGGAAAAATATGACAGATGAAATGGATTTTTCAGTTGAGTTTGCGGGAATTAAATTAAATAATCCCGTATTTACAGTTTCAGGAACATGCGGCTATGTTAATGAAATGGAGGATTTTATCGATATCAATCAGCTTGGTGGATTCATTACGAAAAGCATATCCGTCCACCCGCGAAACGGTAATCCTTCCCCAAGAATTGTCGAGACCGATTCAGGAATGCTTAATGCTATCGGCTGGGCAAATGTCGGGCTCGATAAGTTTATTGCCGAGAAAATCCCCCTGCTTCAGCAGAAAAATACAGCAATTTTCGTAAATATTGCCGGAGAAAATACGGATGAATACGCCGCGGTCGTAGAAAGATTAGCTGGTGAAAGTTCAATAGCTGGTTTCGAGTTAAATATTAGTTGCCCGAACGTAAAACACGGCGGAATAGGTTTCGGAACCAATCCTGACCTTGTAAGAGAAGTCACTTCCGCGGTTAAAAATGTCTGTGGTGACAAGATATTAATGGTCAAACTTGCTCCTATGGTCACGGATATAAGCGCAATCGCACGAGCCGCCATCGAATCTGGAGCGAACGCACTGAGCATGATAAATACTTTTACCGCTATGGTAATTGACATCGAAACAAAAACACCCATCCTCGCAAATAGGACTGGCGGCCTTTCCGGGCCAGCGATAAAACCAATTGCGGTTTATCTCGTCAACAAGGTATATAATGAAGTTACAAAAGAAGCCGGAATTCCAATCCTGGGTATGGGCGGCATAAGGAATACCTCAGATGCAATTGAATTTATGCTCGCAGGTGCAACTGCGGTTGGAATAGGAACTGCAAATTTCACCGATCCTGAAACTTCAATAAATATCATAAAGGGAATAACAAAATACTGCGATGCGCATTCAATAACAAACATTAAAGAACTGACAGGCTCAATAGTAAATTAAGAAATGGAAACACTAAAATCACTACTTGATTATTTTCCGATGGCGGTTTATACCGGCAATTGCCTTGTCTTTATCAGTGAAAACTGGCGGATTGAATTAACCGAGCATCAAGACAACGACTATAGCAAAGGAGAAGGTACACCTGCAATTATAAGAGTAAGATTCTTCAAAATAGCTCTTAATGGCGATGTAATACCCGGCCATTATGAAGATTTCCAAATACCGATATTGGGTGAACTTGCAGAACAAATCGAAAAATATATACAAATGGCTGTCGGTGTGAATCTTAAAGAAATTATTTGAAAACTTACAATACCGGCAGATTCCCGGCTTTTTATTAAAAATGACTGAATTGAATATTCGAGAAGATAATGGTAATACGATTCTAACTGTAAAAATCATACCGGGAAGCAGTTCTCCAAGCAAAATTTGCGGCATACTTGATGGTATGCTGAAAATTAAAATAGCCGCCCCGCCGGAAAAAGGAAAAGCAAATCAGTGTTTAGTAAAATTTCTCGCCAAAGTGCTTGATATACATAAAAACTCAATTAAAATAATTTCAGGCCAAACAAACCCGATTAAACAAATACAAATTTCTGAAATCTCAATCGATTCAATAATGAAAAAATTAAATTTACAATAGACTGGATTTTTATTAATGACAAAAAATACTGCCCTGCATGCAAATAATGACTTATACGAGACTTCGCTGGGATATATGTTTAAGCTATCTGCGCCTATGGTTGTCACTACCATCTCTATGACATTAATGCAATTTGTAGACAGGTTCATGGTATCGAAGCTCGGCACAGATGCCCTTGCCGCAATATGGCCGGCGAGTCTTGTTGCGTTTCTTTTCGGCGGATTCGCAATGGGAGCATTTACAAGTCTTAACACTTTCGTAAGCCAAAGTCTTGGAAGAGGTAATAATACAGAATGCTCGAAATATTTCTGGCAATCCGTTTATATGGGTCTGTTTTATTGTATCATGGTACTTATAATCATATGGCCGATAGCGCCCTTGATTTTTAGAATTATGATGCAGCCGGAAGGAGTTGCTGAACTGGAAGTAATTTACCTTCGTATTTTACTCTATGCACACATTATCGCGGTTCTAAACTGGTCAAGCAATCATTTCTTTATGGGGATACATCGGCCAATTATAACCATGATTGCGGCTCTAAGCGGCCAATTGATAAACATTATAGTAAACTATTTACTGATATTCGGTAATTTCGGATTTCCAAAGCTGGGGATTGCCGGAGCGGGCTGGGGAACATTTGCCGGGATATCAGTTGCTGCCTGTATAAATATCTCCGTTTATTTAAGCTCCAGGATGAATTCAGCATTTCAAACTAAAAAGACATTAAAAATTGATACACGAAAAATGCGTGACCTTCTGAGAATAGGACTTCCATCTGGTTTCGTATTGACATTAAATGTTGGGCTTTGGGGAGTTATTCTTTCTGCTTTAATAGGTAAATTCGGCAAAGAAGCTCTGGCAGCCACAAGCGCAGTGCTTTCATATACAAATTTGTCAATCATGCCTGTTGTCGGGATTTCAATATCGCTTACTGCGGCAGTCGGTAGAATAATCGGCAAAGGCAGAAAAGACCTGGCTATAAAACAAACTAATCTATGCCTGAAAGTGGCTCTTATCTATATGGGGTCAATGGGAGCTTGCTTTTTTCTATTTCGTAATTCCCTGATGTCTTTTTTATCGAAAGACAACCAGGTAATTAATTCAGGTGTAGATATTTTAATCTGTGCTGCTTTCTACCAGGTATTTCACGCAGCACGTACAATTTATGGAGGTACACTTCGCGGTGCTGGCGACACTCCATGGATGGCTGTCGTTTCTGCTTTCGCATCTGTTTTTATCTTAGGTGTAGGCGGCTATCTTGCAACAAAACTATTGCCATCTCTTGGAGCTTTGGGACCGTGGATCGCCGCTACATTAAGCGTAGTAGCAATAGGAATAGCCTTCCACTGGAGATTCAAAAGCAATAAATGGCAGGAAATCGACTTGTTCCGGCATAAGCCATTTGATATACCTGTTGAAACAGAGCCAATGCGCGAATAATTTGATTAATCTTCTATGTTCAAATCCAAATCCGTTTGCTCATCGATTTTTTGCAGCTTAATATTACGAATTGCGCTTGTGGTCTGATAAGTCGCGATACCAAGCGGCAAACATGGTAAACACTCGATTCTTATATCAATGAATTTGTCTGTTGTATCTACATCAACTAAAGGCTCCTCATCAAGCCATGCCTGAATCCTGTTAGGTGTAACTCTCAAACGAACTTTGTACCATTGGTTAGACTCAAAGTCTCTGAAAGTTGTCGTCTCATTTTCTGAGGCATCATAGTTATCAAGGCTCGAAAGACCGCAGAGTGTTCCACCCCATCCGCCCAGAATTAAAGTGCATGGACTTTCGCCTACTGGAAAAGTCAAGCCGCAAAAGAAATCTTCACCTTCGACACGCATTGCATCAAGCGTAATTTCATAATTCATTGTTACAAGCGGTCCAGTCCAGTTAATTCCCTGCATAAAACCGCCATTAATGCTTTTTTCAATATAAATAGAACCATCTTTCACCTGAACTTTGCCTGGTTTATAAAAATCTGAGATTTCCCATTGTCCTAATGACTTTCCGTCAAACATATTGATTTGGCTTTGTTCTGCATTATTAATATCATTAAAATCAGAAGCAGCCTGATTTGCATTTTCACATTTACAGCCAAAAAGCAACAGCATACAAAACAAAGCCAAACTCATAATATTTTGATTTTTCATAACGAATAAGAGTAATGTTTTTTTAACAATAGAGCAAGCGATTTGTATTTCATATTATATTCTCAATTCCTGAAAATGAAACAGATTTCTCTTGATATGCATATCTTATAAATGTATTATTAAATCATAGTGAAGAAAAAGCGGCGTTATTATATTTATCATATTATGAAATAGCTGTTTTATATGATAAGAACGATTGAGATTTAGCACTCAAAAAATGATAATTATAAAATGTGGCTGTTGCTATTTATAATTCAATGGGTTGCATAATTTATCCTAAAAGACGCTTCAACATACCGGATATAAGATCGCTACCCAATTTATTAGATTCTGGCAAATTCATAAGAATCATCTGTCCAAGTTTCACGATATCGCTTTTGGTTATAATATATGATCGCTTATATCCGTCTTCTTCGATAATAATCTCAAATGTTCCAAATTCTCCAAACTCAGACTGAATAGCAGGAGTCGCCGATTCAATTGCGTCTCTTATCTCATTGACTTTATTAATAGGTAATCTAAGCATTATTGGATTGTTATTTGTTTCCAGTAGTGAGCCGAGATCGCTTACACAAAAAGACATTAAAGGCTTGTCACATTCTCCAATATGGTTGAAATAGATAATTAAATCGTCCACGTTAGCATCTGGAATATCATGAGAACAACCCAATAACATACAAATATTGAGGATAATAATCAACCTTACTGCTTTTATAACAAACGAATATAATGCCACCTTCATTATGTATCCTTTCGGCGTCGATAAAGATTTATAACTGTTGTAAGTAGCCCACTCGCAGCAAGAATAAGAGATCCAGGCTCTGGAACAACAGTAGATGTCGTAAATCCACCACCAGTAACATCCCCAAAACCAATTAGTTCAAAAGAATATAACATATCGGTCGCAAAAGTTCCGAAACCAAGCAGGTCTGTAGATTTGTCCTGAGGGATAACTGCATTGGCAACGATTTTAGCAAGCAACTCAACTTGCGCAGTTTGACCTTCAAAGACATGGAAAGAATGATTGTATCCACCAGATATAAAGTTGACGTAGTCTGCGTCCGCCCACTGATCGACACCATAATTTAATGTATTGATCAAAGAAAGAGACGTTTCAATAGATGTCGACTTGTCAGGAACATTATCAAAAGATACAGAAAGAAAGAGATCAACAAAATCGGCTTGTGTATTTTCTGCAATTGTACCATTGTAATAGCTCAAAGTTCCGAGCGAGAATACATCTCCTGGCGCTGGATTGAAAGAGTTACCAACGAAAGAGAGACTGCTCGATGGGCTGCCAAACGCACTGCCGTCACCCCAAGTAAAATTCGAAGTACCCACACCCGAAAGCACGGCTGGTGGACCAGATGGAGAAGGATTGACAAATTCACCCGATGCACTTCCCTCGGTTGCGCTCTTCATGTCCCATCCCCATTGTAAGCCATCATTTGCGGTGATAGTAGTTGCACCATCCCATTGCACCTGAAAAAGATTAGCTCTCCATTCAATCGGATCAGTTGTGGATAATTGGGATATAGATCGTTTTGAGAAATCGCTGAAACCGAGTGAATTCCCTGATGTGTAGGAAGGAAGCTCGGCAGACGTCCAATAGAATGGTAACGTATCGTCATTAGGACGTGGATCTATGTAAGGACTTGAGGTGCCTCCTAATGGTGAGTTCGTAGAAATAAATTGTACCCATTGTAACTGTTGCCCTGCTGAAACAGGTGAACCATTATCATATGTCACTTGAATCTGCGCGCCGCCCGAACTACTAGTAAAACCAGCATCGTAACTGGAAACAGAAAAGGTACCAGGTGATGAGGTCCCTGTATTCACTGACCAAGAAGAATATTCAGATGTTACCAATCCTGTGTTGAAACTACTGGACGAAATACCAGTAATTGGTACTGTCGTTACTACTGCTGCCCCATCTGAAGAAAATGCTCTCGTCACAGGATTTGGATCTGTGATGGAAATTGTACTTGCATCTACCGCTGCAACCATCACTGTAAAGATCATAAATATTGAAATTGAATAATAATGGATTTTTGCTTTTGAACATAAACTTTTCATACTACTCCTCCTATTTATTTAGCAATATAACAAATTATAGGCTATCAATTAAGCAATTTAATTCTAATCATGGATGTGTGAATTGTCAATATAGAAAGTTGTTTTTTTTATATATTTTATCCTGTTCAGGCAAAATATTTTTCTACATAGCCATAAAAATATATCTAACTACTTTAACTAAAAGTATTTATGGATATTGTTAATACAAAATAAATTAGTATGGTGTCCCTAATAACACTAATTTATACATGAAAGTCCGCAAAGCGTTCCGCCCCAGCCGCCGGGAATTAATGTGCAGGGATTTTCATCAACTGGAAAAGTCAGGCCGCAAAAGAAATCAGAACCTTCGACTCGCATTGCTTCGAGTGTAATTTCATAGCTCATTGTTACAAGCGGCCCAGTCCAGTAAATTCCCTGCATATAGCCGCCTGTAGTGCTTTTTTAAATATAAATCGAGCCGTCTTTTACATAAACGTTTCCCGGTTTATAAAAATCGGATATTTGCCATTGTCCTAATGATTTTCCATCGAACATAATGATATGTCCAGTATCAACATGACTTTCAATAGGCTGACTATTAGCATCGGAATTTCCTGAATCACAACCGGAAATAAAGGGCATGCAAAGCAAAGCAATACCGAAAATCATATAATTTACCAGGCATTTTGAATTAGGAAACAATCTCAACAAAAACCAGACTGATTTATTATTCATTGTATTACTCAGAATTATTAAAAATTCATTGAAAAGAACGCCCCAAAATTCTAAAATATAAAATGTTATATAATTGGCATTTATTTGATTGTTTTTATATAATATTATGAGAATACACAAGAAAGAAATATAAATATTTCTGAGGAATTAGATGAAGGAAACGAAACTTCTCATAATAACATTGATATTGGCATTTTCTTCGATTACTGCAGCTAATCGAGAGAAACCTCTCGCCAACGAAGGTAAATCCGGACTTTATGCAAAATCCCTTGACCAGGTTCTTCGTCTCAAAGAAAAAGAAGTTGACCTTGGAACCGCAGCTTTAATCGTTTCGGAAAACTGGAGCGATATAGTATATGGCAGACAATACCTTGCGAAACTTGATGATATGGCAAGGGAAATTCGCGATAGATTAAATAAAAATAGAATTCCAGCGAATTATAGAGCTGTACCTGAAATAAATAAATATCTTTTCGATGAGCTTAATTTTGAAGCTCTTTCTGTCGCTACGGATCCTGAAAGCTTATTTTTGCATACAGTTTTAGACAAGAAATTAGGATACTGCCTCAGTTTATCCATTTTATATTTATCAATCGGAGAGCGGCTCGGGCTCGATTTGTATGGAGTTGTTGTGCCGGGACATTTTTTTGTCAGGTACGATGATGGAAACGTAAAATTCAATATCGAAACTACCAGCAAAGGCGGCAGCGCAACAGATGAACAATACATCGAAAAGTTCAAAGTCCCCCAAAATAGAAGCAAAAATATTTATATGAAAAGTTTGAATAAAATTCAAACTATCGGATGTTTACTTAATAATCTCGGCAATAGCTACAGTGATATTGGGGATATTGAAACCGCCCTGAGCGTCCTGAAAAAAGCTATAGAGATTAATCCTACTCTCTCTGAAGCCAGAGCAAATTTAGGTAATATTTATCTTAAGAAGGGCCAGATTAATAATGCTATTAATGAATATATGATAGCATTGAATATCAATTCCAGTGACGCCAAAACACATAATAATCTCGGCAATGCATATTCCGAAAACGGCAGAACGAGCTTAGCCATCTCTGAATACATAGATTCTATTAGTCTTGATCCAAATTTTGTAGATGCCTACAGAAATCTTGCAATTGCGTATTGTACCCAGGAAAGATATTCACTTGCCTTATTAAAATTAAATGACGCTCTTTCCCTCGAGCCTGAGAATGTGAATGTTCATCTTCAATTGGGTGAAGTATATTTCAAGATGGACAAATATAATGAAGCAATCGCAAAATACCAGAAAGCTTTGAAAATCAAACCTGATATGGCAGAATCTTATTACGGTCTTGCTATCTGTTATAATAAAATCGGGGATACTGATGAAGAGGTTGCTGCATATAAAAAAGTTTTATCTCTCCAGCCGGAGAATTATGCTGCAATGGTACATTTAGGAAATATATATTTCCAGCAGGAAAAATATTCAGAATCAATCGAATTATATAAAAAAGCTGTTGGAATTCAGTCAAATGAACCAACGATTTATTATAATATTGGTGCAGCATATTCTAATATTAAAAATTACGACAAAGCATCTGAAGCATATCTCAAAACAATAGAAATTGATCCAGGTATGGGGGATGCTCATTATAGCCTTGCTTTTTGCTTTTATTATCTTAAACAATACGACATGGCATGGAAACATATTAAACTTGCTCAACAATTAGGTGTAGACGTGAGCGATGAACAAATTGAAGCTATAAAAAGAAAATTATAGACTGCAAGAAATGCCAGAAAAAAGCAATATATTGGATTTGGTAATAGCTGAAGATATTAAAGCTGAACTTAAAACAAAACGTGCCTTAATAATCCAACCAGGCGCAATCGGTGATTGTATTTTGACACTTCCTTTAGCTTCTTTTATGAAAAATGTTCTTCATTTGGGATATGTGGATTTTCTTGGCCACACTGAATACATCGGAATTTTTCCCGGCAGAACCGATGTTGACAAAGTCAGTTCCATCGACCTGATGGATATACATAGATTATTTATGGATTCCAGCGAATTTGTTGTGCAAGACAATGATCCGTTAATAAAAGCTTTTTCTGAATATCTATGGGTAATATCATTCTTGGGAAAACCTGAAAGTAATTTCGAGACAAATCTGATTTTTACAATAAATTGCAATCAAACTTCCGAAGTAATAACATTACCCTCTAAGCCCTTAACTGAAACTAAAGAACATATAACAGATTATTTCATACATCAATTGCTCGATCAGTGCGGCTTATCATCGAAATCACCATATCTATATAATAAGGATTATCATATTAAAGCGACAGAAACAGATTTAGCCGAAGGCAAAAATCTTTTATGGGAGTTAGGACTGGAACCACAAAAAAAACTCGTTGTTATTCAACCCGGAGCAGGGGCATTAAATAAATGCTGGCATGTCGATAACTATTTATCTATTGTAAACGAGCTTCGTTCTAAAAATATTCAGGTTGTATTTCTCCTGGGACCAGCCGAGCTTGAAAGATTCAGAAATGAAACCATTCAAAGCCTGACAAAGGCGACAAAATGCCTTACTGAATTACCTTTAACGGATGTTTTAAAAATAATGACCTGTACAGACGTATTTTTAGGTAACGATAGCGGCATTACACATTTAGCGGCATCTATGGGAATAAAGACACTCGTTCTGTTTGGACCAACCAATCCGAATACCTACAAACCAAATGGGCCAAACGTAAAAATCTTCAAAAATAAAAATAAAACTTTCTCTGAAAAACCATCAATAAAATTACAAGAGAAAATCACAAATATTTTATTAAAAGATATATTACATACCTAATTGTTTTCTCCTTCCATTTCTAAGATTATCTGGTCAAGTTTCTTTTTTGGAGTTAAACCAATTTTGAAGTAAATAATGTCATAAGTGTTTTATAGGCAACCTCTCTCGACACATATCCTGCTACGGCAACGACCTATGCCGTGACGAGTCATCCTGAGTGAAACGAAGGATATGGTTAAGATATTTTCGCCCGTAAATCCTTATTCTATAGGTAGATGCTTCACTTTGTTCAGGATAACAAAAAAGGAATCGGTCAGTTTGAGTAATTAAATTGAATTGTTGACCATTACACTCATTTTCTGCTATAATGTGCCGTCTTGAAGGGTATATGCAGTTCTTTTTAAGCTGCTGGATTTGATTTATGATTAAAAAATAAGAAAGTATTTAGATGCAGGAAAAAACCTTAGGTGAATTAGCTGAATATGTTGGCGGTAGAGTAAATGGTAATCCAGATATTAAAATAAGCTCTGCTTCAACACTTGGCCGGGCAGGAACCGGCGATATAAGCTTTTTAGCCAACCGAAAATACGAAAAGCAACTTTTGTCAACGAAAGCAAGTGCCGTAATCGCAGGTAAAGATATCCCTGCCGCTTCTGTACCTCTATTAATTGCCGAAGATCCGTACTATGCTTTTATGCAAATAATGGTGCTCCTGCATGGCCATAGAAAACATAAAAAAACCGGAATAAGCCCTCATGCTTCTATTGCTGATAGTGCAAAAATCGGGGCAGACTGTCACATTGGTGATTTCGTTACAATATCCGATGGAGCAAGAATTAAAGACGGCTGCATAATTTATCCCGGAACATTTATCGCTCAAGATGTGCAAATCGGTAATGATAGTATTATATATTCGAATGTGACTATTTATGATGGTTGTAAAATCGGCAATCGTGTTATTATAAATTCAAATACTACTATTGGCGAAGATGGATTCAGCTATGCTACACATAAAGGAATACACCATAAAATCCCACAGAAAGGTATTGTTGTTTTGGAGGATGATGTAGAAATTGGTGTGTGCTGTGGAATAGAACGGGGGACATTAAGCGATACTATCATAGGGATGGGCAGCAAAATAGGTGATTTAGTTGCAATTGGTCATGGTACAAAAATCGGTCAACATTGCCTTCTCGTTGCCCAGGTTGGTGTTGCCGGTTCGACTAATATTGGAAATTATTGTGTCATCGGCGGCCAGGCTGGTATTGTTGGTCATATTAATATCGGCAATAATGTCACTATTGGTGCTCAGGCCGGAGTTATTAATGATGTTGCGGATAATAAGGTCGTAATAGGCGCCCCTGCTATTGAAGCTGAAACCGCTCGACGTGCATACAGTATGATTCAATATCTTCCTGATATGCGTCAAAACATTAGACAGCTTCAGAAAAAAATCGAACGAATCTCTTTATCACTCGAATCTGATTCTAATCAGGATACAGAATTGTAATTTGGCTTATAGAACGAGGCATTTCCTTGAATAATACAAAGGATAGCAGTTTTAAAGAAAAGGAAGTTTTGGGCCTGATAGCCGGTGCAGGAAGATTACCTTTTCTTGTAGCAGAAGGGGCTAAACAAGCCGGCCTTAAAGTTATATGTGTCGGTTTACTTGATTCGGTAGAAAGTAATCTGGCAGATAAAGTTGATACATTCTTCAATGTCGCTATAGCAAGACCCGGCTCGTGGATAAGAAAACTGAAAAAATTCGGCGTAACAAAAACCATCATGGTAGGAAGAGTTCAAAAAGGCAAACTTTTTACACCTTATCGAATTCTTCATTATTTACCCGATTGGCGAGCGTTTCGAGTATATTACTGGCGGCTGCGAAACAAACCAAAACTAAACGATTTTCTTTTATCCGCATTAGCTGATGAATTGGAAACAGGAGGAATTGTTCTGGAGGATTCAACAATGTATTGTAAGAAACATTTGGCAAGTTCAGGTGTTATGACAAATATATCTAAAAATCCTATATCACAAAGCGAGATGGAATTCGGTTGGCAAATGGCGAAAAAACTCGGTGAGTTGGATATTGGACAGGCAATCGCGGTAAAAGAGAAGGAAATAATCGCGGTCGAAGCAATCGAAGGAACAGCCGCAATGATAGAGCGGGCCGGAAAATATTGCAAAGCGGGAGGCTGGACATTGTTTAAAGTTTCCAAACCTCAACAGGATATGAGATTCGATGTCCCTTGTGTCGGACCCGATACAATTAAAAGTTTGGCTGAAAACAAAGCCAAATGCCTTGTCATTGAAGCAGAGAAAACTATCATCATTGATAAGCCAGAGACAATAGAACTCGCCAATAAACTTGGTATCTCAATTGTTGGGCACAGCTTGTAAAATGACTGCCGCAATACAGGAACATATAAATGCAAATATGAACGAATTTCCTTTTCAACTGTCAATAAATTGCATTTCACCAGAAAAACAAACAATTTCTCTAAGTTGTACCGCCCTGCTGCGTTCTATTAAAGGCAGACGAGAAGTTTATGATGCTATTTGGAATAAAAAAAATGTAATCGCAAAAGTATTTACCCACAAATTAAGCGGCAAACGTCATGCAATAAGGGAATGGAAAGGTTTGAATGCTCTTTCGGACAGAAAAATAAATGTACCTGCCCCCTTTTTTTTAGGAAAAACAGAAACAGGTGATTGGGTTGTTGTCACTGAAAAAATAATCGATTCTGCTACTGTTTTAGAAATATTTAATTATGCTCATAATCCAGAAAAGAAACTCGAACTGCTTCTTTTAGTTTGTCGAGAACTGGCAATTCAGCATAAAGCTGGAGTTCTGCAAAAGGATTTCCATCTTGAAAATTTCCTCCAGGCAAATGGAAAAGTATACACCCTCGATCCCGGCCAAATGCAATTCTTTTCTCAAGAAGTATCAAAATACAAAAGTATATCGAATCTGGCAATGCTTATGCTATATTTGCAGGATAATGATAAAGACTCAAGGATTATTTTATGTAACGAATATTATAAATTGCGAAACTGGGAATATACAAATCAGGAAGAACTTCTGATACAAAAACAAATAGAATTACAGGGGAAAAAGGGAATAGAACGAGGACTTAAAAAATGTCTTCGTACAAGCAAACGATTTTTTCGCATTAAAAAAGATGGAATAACATCCGTATTCGATAAAACTTTTTGCGATGAGACAGAAGCCCTTGATTTTATCAATCAAATCGACGAGCTTATGCCTGAAGGAAAAATTCTCAAGAATGGGAATACATGCTTCGTATCGAATTTGATATGGAATAAAAAAAATATCGTAATAAAGCGATATAATCACAAAAGTCTTATCCATTCACTATGTCATTCTGTTATGAATTCTCGAGCACGAAAAGCATGGTTATACGCCCAAAGACTTATAATGCTTGGAATATCTACCCCGAAATCATTAGCTTATATCGAACGTCGCAGAGGTTTTATTCTGTGGAACTCTTACATAGTCACCGAATATGTCGAAGGAAGAATTTTGTACGATGTTCTTAACGATAAAAGTATTTCTGAAAGTCATCGTGAATCAATTCAAAAACAGGTAGAGACACTCCTTGATAAAACATGGGGCTTACATATTACGCATGGTGACTTGAAGCACTCAAATATATTAATTACACAAAATGGTCCTGTTTTGACAGACCTTGATTCGATGAGAGTTCATAAACTCAATTTGTTTTATAAGCTAAGGCAAGCTAAAGATGTAGAGCGTTTTAACAGGTAAAGCTACTCCATAGACTTCAGACAGAACTTTGTATAATAAATTAAAAGTATAACAACAAGAATCTGTATTAAAAATTGAAGATAGGCGCCTTTAAGAAGTTTCGAAATAGGAATAATAATATTATTCTTACCCATGAATGGAAAATAACCATAAACAGGTTCATAATAGTCAATATTAATATTCTCTATTGGTTGCAGTTCTATCGCCCATTGAACAAATTGTTCCCAGTCGTTTTTATTTAGATTCTTTTGCCTGCAATAGTCTTCATATAATTTCAATGTATCACTAATATGCGCATAATCATGTACATAATCAGCGCGAACCTTACTGAAATTTTTTCTTTTTCGAGGTCCCGGTGGTACATATGCCTGCCATTTAGCTCTATTAAAATCCTCATGACCTATAGCTATTGCCGCAAGAGTACTTGCAAAGCCAGCTCTATCAATACCTGATTTACAATGTATAAGTATCGGAGTTTCTCCTGTCTTCAATGCTTCGATCAATTCTAATAATTCAGGGCCTGTAACGAGCCTGTTTCCGCTTAAATTCATTCCCATAAATTTTATTCCCAGTTGCTCAGCAGTAAGCTTTTCCTTTTCAAAATCTTTTTGCTTTTTAGCACGAAGGTTAATAACAGTCCTGATTTTATACTTTTTAACAATTTTTCTAAATTGGGCATCTGAAATCTGAGCGGAACGGTAAACTTTGGCAGGGACAACTTCTCTCAAGTTTGCATTAACAATAAAGTGATAATAGTAATATCCTGCACTACATAGTATTACAAACAATATAATCAGAGTTTGAATATATTTCGGAAGTTTCTTGTTTCTTTTTTCCATTACGTCTTGAGTTTAACTAATCATATTTAATTCAATATAAAAAGACTTTCTGAAAATAAACCATACTATTAATAAAAAACTATTCAATACAAGAGCAAATAAAACATTTTTACTTAAACCTGCTTTAAATAATGTTATCAATGAAACAGTAATACCGGTTATATAAATTCCAGGTGAGAAAAAAAATGACAGCATAATAAGATTTTCAGCGGCTATAATAGAACTGATTTTATTACTCACATATGATATAATAATCAGTAATAAAAATACAATGGTCCATACATAAGGTAGAATAATTCCAATGGTTACATGTTTCTGTTTCAGCAATGCATCCCCTCTGAACTATTATTTATTCTTTTTAATAATTTTGCCTTTATCAAATATATAAAAGATTTAATACTCGGCTTATTACTGAAAGATTCATTAAGTAATTCACACGCTTTCTCATACATACCTTCTTTAATCGCATATCTGCCTGCTTTACACTGTTTCTTTCCGAGTATATATTTTGCAATTACCGGAGGTATATATTCTTTGCCGCCACTTTCATAAAAACGTTTACAAACCTGATATTCAATCATAACGTTTTCAACTGAAGCTTTTGACAGATTAGTCTCATGTCTTCGTCTTTTAAAAGTAGGCTCTGGTAATCCAATAAATCTATATTTAGTTGAAAGGCGAAGCCATAGATCATAATCGGAACAAATATGTAGAGAAGTATCAAATGCAGGTGCTTTTCGTAACATTTCAATAGGAAACATTGAACCACATGCATGTATAAATATTGTCTTGAAAAGATGTTTTGTAATAAAGCCGCTATAAAGTTTTCGTTTACATCTACCGTAGATTTCACCATTTTTATCTATGCGATAATACGATCCATAGGCAACAGCCTGGCCTTTTTCATTTTCTATAGCTTTGACTAATCTTTCTAATGTGTCAGGCAATAGCAAATCGTCAGAATCTATAAATGAAATATATCTACCCTTTGCAAGCTCAATAAGCTTATTACGTGCTGAAGCGTCTCCACTGTTTTTCTGCCAGTGATATGTAACTGGAATACCAAGTTTTTTTATCATTTGCTCGGTACCATCGGTAGAACCATCATCGACTATAACTATTTCGTAGTCTTTATAAGTCTGTTCGAGAATACTTTTAATTGTTTCCTTAAGGTACTCTTTTCTGTTGTATGTCGGAATGCAAACACTTACAGTTTTTTGTAATGAATCTGTATTATGGTCTTTTTTAATATTTTCATTTTCTCTATTCGGATCATATTTCAAAATGAACTTTGCTAATTTTTCGCCAATCACATCAAGATCATATTTTGCAACATCCTCTTTTCCTGCTTGTCCCATTTTCTTACGCAACTCGGAGTCTTTGATAAGAATAGATGTTTTTTCAATCCATTCCGAAATACTCGTAGCATGAAAGCCTGAAATATTATCCCGGACATAATCGGCGTTTACACCAATTGGTGTAGTTACTACAGGTAGACCGGCAGAGGCATATTGTAAAATTTTAAATCCGCATTTTCCTCTTGTGAATATATTATCTGTCAGCGGAGCAAGACCAATATCGCTCGAAAGCAAATCAGGCACCTGAGTTTCAAGTGACCATTCTTTTTTCTCGACAGGCATATTTTCAAGATCGATAAATGTGTCGCAAATTATCCTTAATACTACATTATTAAAACGTGAACCAATTTCCTCCAGTGCAGGTTTTATTTCCTTAAGATATCTTACCGTGCTTTTGCTGCCAATCCATACGAGACGAATTTTATCATCTTTTGTAATTGAATATTCTTCGTTAAATATCTTTGTATTTAAACCTGTCGGGAGCACGTAGACATTTTTGTTGAACACTTTTGCCTGCTCTGCCAGATATGGACACCCCGCAATTATCATATTTGACATTTCAGCGATTCTCTTAAACGCATTTTGCCTTTTTCGGTCATATTTCTCTGGCTGCTCTGCGTTAAACATTATCGCATCATCGAAATCGTAAATAATTATCTTGCTGTACCTTTTAAGCCAAATCGCATTTAAATAATTTAATGCTTTTTTATGTAGAAGGACACAGTCGTAATCGAGTGCTTTTTTAAATAGCTCCTTACGCTGCAATGGGTTACGAGGCAGCTTTTCAACATGTGCAACTACGCCATTAGAACGCATAATATCAAGATACACCTTGATTCTTTGCCTGTAACTGGCGCGAGTAGGATTGCTAATTATTATAAGAACATTCATTATTTTCTGTTTTCTCATTAATTAAAAATGGTATTTTACATCAAGCATTTATACTATGCAACATAAGTTCATTACATTTCAGGTTATTCTGCGTGGAGCTTTTGTGCTGCTCTAAACTTGAATCGCACTTGACATTACTATTGAGTTAGCATATTCTAACGTATTGTTTTATCTAATGTTAAATAGAATCGGCCTCTTGAAAATAGCTTCAAAAAGGAATTTGTTATGAGTCCGCAAAAATGTAAATTAATAGAACTTCCTAAAATACTCGATCATAGAGGAAACCTTACCTTCATGGAATCATCCCGGCATATTCCGTTTGAAATTAAACGGGTATATTACCTTTATGACGTTCCAGGTGGCGCCTTAAGAGGCGGCCATGCTCATCTCAATCTAAGCCAATTCATAATCGCCGCAAGCGGCAGTTTTACCGTACATACTGACAATGTACATCAGAAAGAGGATTTCTATCTGAACAGGTCTTATTACGGCCTGTATATACCTACTATGACATGGAGAGAAATTGATAATTTTTCATCCGGTTCAGTATGTCTTGTTCTGGCTTCGGAATTTTACGATGCAGATGACTACATAAGAGATTATGATGAATTTAAACAAATCGCTTCCAAGAGTAAGAAATAATGAATAAAGAGAGTGTTTGTATCCATGGCAAGGCAATTGTAGAAACAGACAACATCGGAGATGGTACAAGAATCTGGGCGTTTGCTCATATCCTTAAAGATGCAGTAATCGGGAAAAGCTGTAATATCTGTGACCATACATTTATTGAAGGTAATGTCATTATTGGCGATAACGTAACGATTAAGTGCGGCGTTTATCTCTGGAGCGGATTGAGAATAGAAGACAATGTATTTATCGGCCCAAATGCAACTTTTACAAACGATATCAGGCCAAGAAGTAAAGTTTACCCGACTGAATTCATTAAAACTTGTTTACATAACGGAGCAAGTATCGGTGCAAATGCTACTATAATTTGCGGTAATACCATTGGAAAATGGGCTATGGTTGGAGCTGGTGCAGTAGTAACGAAAAATGTTCCCGATTATGCGCTCGTTTATGGAAATCCTGCTATTTTGCATGGTTACATTTGCGAATGTTCAAAACTACTTGTCTTTGCCAATTCAGTGGCTCAATGCTCATGCGGGAAAAACTACAGATTAGAATCTGATAATGTTACGAGAATAAAATGATAGATTTCGCTGGTTTGAAACAACAACATGAGGCAATATCCGAAGAAATCGAACAGGCGATCAGTAGAGTCTTAAAAAGCGGCTGGTTCATACTGGGAGAGGAGATTGATTGCTTTGAGAATGAGTTTTCTGATTATATCGGCACGAAATACAGTATCGGAGTGAATTCAGGCTCTGATGCCCTTCTGCTCGTTCTAAAGGCGTTACAAATTGGACAGGGAGATGAGGTCATCACTGTTTCTCATACATTTATTTCTTCTGTTGACAGCATAATTAGAAATGGCGCAAAACCGGTTTTTATCGACATTGAGCCTGACACATTTTGCATCGATACTACAAAAATCGAGCAGAAAATAACAAAAAGAACCAAAGCTATCCTGCCTGTCCATATTTACGGCCAGCCTGTAAATATGGATTCGGTAATGGAAATAGCAAAAAAAAATAACATTTATGTCATTGAAGACGCATGCCAGGCACACGGTGCGAAATTTTGTGGTAAAAGAGTAGGTTCCATCGGGGATATTGGGTGTTTTAGTTTCTACCCGGCTAAAAACCTTGGTGCATATGGTGACGGCGGAATGGTTACAACAAATAATCCGGAACTGGCCCAAAAAATACAAATGCTCCGAAATTACGGCCAACCTAAAAAATATGAGCATAACTTTGTCGGTGTCAATAGCAGGCTGGACGAAATACAGGCGGCTTGTTTACGTGTTAAACTTAAATATCTCGACAAGTGGAACCAGAACAGGCGCGATATCGCATCTCTCTATAATAAATTTTTTAAAGATATTCCCATTATTACACCAAGCGAGATGAAGTTTGCTGAGCATGTATATCACTTGTATGTTATCCGTTCTGGACAAAGAGATTCTCTTCAGAAAAAACTTTCTGAAAAAAAAATACATACCCAAATTCATTACCCCATTCCTGTACATAAACAAAAGGCATATCAGGAACTTGGTCTTGATGCCGCATTGCCTGTCACAGAACAAATTTGCAAGGAAATACTGTCTCTGCCAATGCACCCATTTCTTAAAGAAGAGGATATTCATACTATAGTTGAAGCAATTGAATCTTCTTTATAGTGCAAAATCTCGCTTATTTATCATTTTTTACTGGTGTAAAAACAATCTTAATTCCATCGCACGGACAAATATAACATAGATGAAGTTCATAAAATTCCATGACAGATGTATGTAAATTCATAAAAAAGCCAAAGAGTTTTTTTAATTTCCTCGAAAACCAGAATGGGGAACGAAAAACAAGTTTCCTGGATATTATATTGATTCTTATATTTGTGTAAAATTCAGGCACTTTTCGTTTCAGTTGTTTTTTAGTCTCAACAAAATAATCAAAGCTATATAATCCGAAATGTCTTTTATGTGTATAATCCGAATAGTAGTATGGATTTGAAAAATGCGGCACAAAAATATATGCTTTCCCATCAGGTTTAAGCACCCTGATAATCTCACGCATGAGATATTCAAAATTATCTATATGCTCCAGAACACTCTTACAACGAAGCTCATCTACAGAATTGTCCGGTAAAAAAGGTAATCCTTCCTCTATATCAGCTACTATGTCAACATTTGGCATGTCAACTTTATCAACTGTAACCCTTCCTTTCTTTGGCTTTTGACCGCAGCCTAAATCAATAACGAAAGGAGTTTGACTATTTAACAACTGTTCTAAATTTATTTTGAGCAAAGGTGTCATTATTTCTGCTTATTCAATTATATAGAAACGATTCCTTTTGAAATTCAATGAAAATAAAACTGAGTGATTATAGGCTAAAACTTGAATTCTTTCAACAAAATTAACTTTTGCCAATAACGCATTCTTTCCTACAAATCTTTTGAAGATTAAAAAAAAGTAAGATATAATACCAATAAATTTATGACTACAAAAGATTTGAAATTATCTATCATTATAGTTAGCTGGAACGTAAAGCAGGAGTTGATTGATTGTTTACGTTCAATAGAAGAAAATCCGCCCACCAGTGGTTACGAAGTAATCACGGTTGATAATGCAAGCACAGATGGCACAATTGAGACATTACAAAGTGAATTCCCAAAAGTCAAATTGATTGTAAACAAAGAGAACCGAGGATTTGCGGCTGCCAATAACGTAGGAACAAAACAAGCCCAGGGGGAATATATTTTATATCTGAATCCCGATACTATTGTCCATCCAGGATCGCTGGATATCTTATTGAACTTTTTGGATAATAATAAAGATGTCGGAGCATGCGGCCCGAAACTCCTAAACGATGACGGCACACTCCAGCCGTCCATAAGAAAAGTCCCTGATTTCCGATCGGCACTATACCAAAATACAATCCTGAGAAGACTCGGATTATTTCGAAATAATTATCGTAAATACCGAATGCTTGATTTTGATTTTGAAAAGCAGATAGATGTAGATGTCATCATGGGAGCCGCATTAATGGTTAGGCATTCCATCATAAAAGAAATTGACGGCATGGATGAAGCTTTTTTCATGTATTACGAAGAAGCTGATTTGTGCTATAGAGTTCAAAAAGCCGGCTGGCGAATAGTTTTTCTTCCTGAGTCACAAATTACCCATTTAGGAGGAAAATCATCCGACCAGGTGCCCGTGAAAACAAAAATGATGAGGCTGAGGAGTTTATTAATATTTTTCAGAAAACATTACGGCAAAGTGCAAACCTGCTTTTTTAATCTTGTTTTTAAGCCAGCCGTACTGCTAAGATATGTCATCGACTTTTTCTTGGCTATTATGATGTATTTATTTGCTTTATTATTAATGAATAAAACAGGCCGCAGGAAATATTCAAATAAAATTAAATACTCTCTGTCATGGCTTCGTGAATATGCATGGGAGTTTTTGATCAGGTTTTAGATTCTTCCAATTTTCCAATCATTATAAATCCGGTCGGAGCAAATAAATGCCTATAGCCGGTTAGCCATGTGAATATCCCTATTTTGGATAGCATCTTGAGAAACTTGGCTGAAATACCTCTCATCGTATGACCATTTTTTTTGTGTTTACTATAACTAAAAGATATTTTACCTAAATCATCGTCGATATTCTTGAAATCATTTACTTTAGAAGTCGCCGCAGTACTTTTATCCATATCAAATTTGACCGAAGGAAAAAGTTTCTTTACCCCTTCGGGCGTAAAACGCCAATAATCATTTGGATAACCGTGAATTTGCCAACTGAAAGGTACACCAATACATATCATTCCGCCCGGTTTCAACAATATAGCGAGATTTTCAGCCATTTTGAATGGATTATCACAATGCTCCAAAACGCTCAGGCAGAAAATTGTTCCAAATCGTTTATTACCAAGTTCACTATCGATTTTTTTAAAATCATTTGTCAGGTCCAAAACAATATCCACGCCCTGTCCAGCTTCCATATCAAGACCTGTATATTCGGCCTTTGATTTGAAAAGCGAACGTAAATCTTGTGTTGTACCGTAATCTTTTGAACCGACTTCAAGAAACGGTCCGCTGAATTTATCAAGATGTTCCTTTATAAAAGTAAGCTGGTTAATGTCACCCATTTTTTACCTTATATTATTACATTAAAATATTATTCTTATGTCCATGGGGCATTATAAGTGCCGTTTTGTGCTAAGTCTAAATAATATTGAGCAATTTTTTGACAATTGAATTCTTTATGTACTCTTTCCATTCCCGAATCTGCTATCTTTTTTCTTTCTTCTTCATGTTCAAGATACCAATGTGCTAATTCAAAAAATTCTTCAATTTCATCAAAATATTTGATATGTACGCCATCATTATAGAGAATGTCCGCTTCAGGGATTCTCTTTGCCATGACAAATGCACCACCAGCCATAAAACGAGTGAGCCTGTCCGAATGGCAGAATTTAATCGGTCCGTATGCATTTATATTTACACCAATTTTAGCACCGCTTATAGCATAAAGGCAATCCCTGCCTCCAATTGAAGATTTACCGCAACAACCGTAAAGTGTACAATTTGATTGAGTAGAAAGTTTTTTGACAAGTTTTTCTCTAAAATCTTCACTTGAGTCCGCATGATGCTGTAATTTTCCAATCCAGAGAATACCTGTTTTCCATTTCTCGTCAACTTCATATCGATGGTCAATATCAGGATCACACATGTTCGGCATAAAAATACATAATGGAACACCAGCATCGCGGTAATCCTGCAACCACTGACCATCATTTGTCGCGGTTAATATATCAAGTTCTTTTGCTGTTTCTATTCTGTCTTTTTGCAGCTTTGGCCATGGATCACCATCACCTCCGATAAAGATTGCATTTGGAGCAGCCTGTCTTGCCAATCTTATTGTTTGAGCATTTAAATGTCTGGCGAAACTTATATACACAATATCAGGACAATAAATACTTAACTGCGCAGCAAGGAGTTTATCTATGTGTGACTTATAAAAATATGAAGAAAAAGTTTTACTCTTAAAAGGACTAACCTGAGAAAGTGCATCACAATAACTAAAAATCCGAACATCATGCCCAAGCCTTATAAAACCCTTTGCAAGCTTAGGCATTTGGTCAGAGAACATTTTAGCCGGTTTGTTAACCAAATCAGTAATAATATAAATTCGTTTTGCACTGCTCATTCTTGCTGTTCTCTTTCGAATATTTTTAATGCTAAATCTTTGGATAACTGAACTGCGGACTCTCTCTGGAGATGAGAACCATCAAAGCTGTCATAAGCGGTCGGATCAATTTCAATCCATCTACCGCCTGAATTTTGAAAAGTTTGCTTAAATTTGGAAAGATTAAAGCCGCTATATTGTTCTTCTATTTCAAACATTTCTTTACAGGTAGGAACAAGGAAACCATAGACTTTTATATCTGAAGTACTCCATTTTGAAACATATTCCATCAAATTATCTATCATATCCTGATTTATCTGGCATCTTTCATATATTTTCAGGTAATTTTTAAGTTCCTTTTTTTTGCCCGGAGATTTCTTACTGTATGCCAGCCATCCATCTGAAAATAATTCCTTATGTGTATTGCTTTTCGACATATTAGGAAATAAACCAATCATGGCATCGTGAAAGGACATGTACTCAAAAAAACTATAAAGTGACGCAAAGTGCATGTGCATATAAATATCCTTTTTCGAAAGGCTTTTTAGTGCTAAAAATTGCCCTGTTATTCCTGGATCATCAGTAAGTGAATGGGGTGTAATTCCAAGAATAATCGTTTTCTGATTACTATTTTTCCTTAACACCTTTCCTATTGCATCAAGATATTTTGTGTCGTATAAATTACTTGCAAATCCATAATTAACAATACATCTGTCCTTCAATGTTTCTTCCATTGTTCCCGGCGAAATCCCGCCCAAAATTCTTGAATCGCCTGTAACAATAGCATCTGCATAATCTATCCAACTGATTTTAGTTGCCCAATATTTTTTTTCATGCATCCCGGTAATCTTTTTAGGACGCAACGAACCCATAATAATAATAGATATTATTGCAAAAAAGAGTGTTCTTGCAGTCCTGTCACTGTATAGAACTTTAATAATATTTTTTTTCTTTGTATTTTTCTTATTTTCCATAGGTTTTATTAAAATTGAAAATAAATAAACGTATTTGAAGGAGCGTGCATAAAAACACAAATCATAACAAAAAAAGACAAAACTACAGGTTCAAAAGCTTTCTTAAATTTTGATCCTGACAAAGCCAATTCTGATTTATCCATGTCAAAGTAGAAAAATAACTGACTTCCAATAATTATTAATAACACATTTATTGCATTATTATCTACGAGATCATGGACTACGGCATAATTAATAGCAAACGGATTTAACATTATTCGAAATACCGACATGGCCTGCGATAAATTTTCAGCTCTAAAGAAAACCCACGCTAAAGTTGTAAGTATGAATATAGCAAACGTAGTAATATGTCGTCCGGCAGGTAATTTTGATAATTTCTTTGGCCAATTCGTTAATCTTTCAACAGATAAATATAATGAATGCATAGCCGCCCAGAGAATAAAGGTCCATGCGGCTCCATGCCAGAGACCTGATATAAGCATAGTTATCCAAAGGGTTGCGTGACTGCCAAATTTGCTTTTACGTGAGCCTCCAAGGGGTATATAAACATAATCCCTGAACCAAGTCGAAAGCGATATATGCCATCTTTGCCAGAACTCACGAAAACTGGATGAAATATAAGGATTTTTGAAATTTACCGGAAATTCATAGCCAATCCACTTTCCTAAACCAATTGCGATATCGCTATAGCCGCTAAAGTCACAATAAATCTGAAAAGCAAACATAATCATAATTATCCACCAATAACTTAACGAAGCGGTTGGTGCATCTGCGGAAAATGCAGCATTAACGGTTATTGCAAGAGTATCGGCTACAACGACTTTTTTAAAGAAACCAAAAACAATTAGCCGCAATCCATCCCATCGCTGCTGTTCACTAACTGGTTTATAACTTTCCAATTGTGGAAGCAGATCAACTGCTCGAACAATAGGTCCCGCAACCAACTGCGGGAACAATGACAGGTATGCGAAAAAGTGAAAGATATTTCGTGTTGGATGAAGATTGCCGCGATAAATATCAATCGTATAACTCATTGACTGAAAAGTGTAAAAACTTATTCCAACTGGTAATATCAGATGAGTTGCGGGCATTTGAGCATCTATACCTAAACTATGCAGCAGCCAGTTTATATTGTTTATTCCGAAATTCAAATACTTGAATATCGCCAGTGAACCCACATTGCCGATAATCGATAATGTTAATAATAGTTTTTTATGATTCCTGAACCTTTCAATTCCCAATCCGGCAAAGAAGTCTATTAAGCCGCTTCCTATGATTAAGAAAATAAATCGCCAGTCCCACCAGCCATAGAATATAAAAGATGCGGCCGTTAAATACATCCATCGTATATTATTTCTTTTGCGAAATAACGGCCATAACGAAAAAAATACAATTCCAAATATGATAAATATTATCGAATTAAACTGCATAAAATACTTCTATCTCATCTGAGCATTTTTAATGCTGCTTCCATATTGTTTTTTGAAAGAAAACCACGTCCCTTTTGATTTAAATGTTCATCTATTGATTCTGTATGAAAAAAATATTCGCCGCTAAGAGATCGAGAATGATCAATACAAACAACTGAATCGTTCGTAAAATCATGATCATTAATATCTTTATCTGACAAAAATATTCCTTTTTCATTTATAAGTAAATTCTTAACAGTCTCGACATTGCGTAAAAAATAGTTATTGAACTCGCTGCCAACAGTTCTGTTAGCCGCCTGAATATTAATCGGAGTTATATAAAATAATAATTTACCGCCAAGATTTCCAACTAAATCTATTACGTCTTTAATTTTTAATAATCTGGGATGAGTTGCAGGGATTTGGAACAAATAAAAATAAATGAAAAGCTCTTTCCGTCTTTCACTCTCCGATATTTCTATACTATCGTTTTTTAATCTTATCGCTTCGAATTCTCCTACAGTTTTAAAATTACTTAAAGGATATTTTACAGGAATTGATTCATAACCATTCATATTTATTCGTCTTCTGTAATACCTTTTCAAGCCATGTCCGGAATAATAATGCTTGAGTAAATCAATTTCTTCCTTAAATTGCCAACTTGGCTGCCTGTGCCACTGCGGCGAAAAGCTTCGAATATTTATCGGGACAATAAATAGTTTCGGATGATGTCGCGTTACCTCCGACATTTTCATTATATGATAATAAATCTCCATATGATATGAGCCGTGGGATATTTCCAGCACGTTAGCTTTTCCACTCATATCCCCCGCGAGCATTTCTCCGGTTGTCCGTCTATCTGTATCTTCATGAGCAGCTCGAAGAACCGTTGAATCACCAAGATATAAAATATCAGGACAAATATCGCTTTTATCTAATCCATTAACGATTTTGTCAATAAGCCGATATTTCCTTCCGAATAATCTGTCACCGAAATCATTTATGTTTTTATTAATAAAATATTTAATATTACCCATGTGTCCTTATAATATCTTTTTCAACCTTGAAACTCCAATCACCGTGAATATCCTGTATATATTTTTTCAGCGATTCGAGTGTAGGATAATCATTTTTTCCAATGAAACAACGTGCATCGTCTATTAAAATAATATGTTTTTTAGCACAAGGATGTTGAAGTACACATTCCATCTCCTGCATTATAGGTGTTTCCAATTCTCCCCTGGCAGTCGAGCCACCTGAATAATGAGCATCAAGCCAAAAAAGGCAAGGATCATTAATATCTTTCATAATCTGCGGCAAAACCTCACCGCTCGAACCTTGAAGAATATTAACATCAGGGTAGCCCCAAAATCTCCTTTTAGCGTTTTGATAATGTTTCGAATCAAGTTCTATTGAGTAAATTTTCTTAATATAAGGCATAACAGCATAAACCATCTTACCTTTATATGTACCTGTCTCGATAAATACCGCAGGTGAATACTTTTTAATATACTCGATAACTACCTGCTGCTTTCCCAAATTAGGCATTGGTCCATCAACGCATGTGCTTTGCCATTGCCTGTATTTTCTTTGAAGCTGCTTTTGCCTGTGAATTCTCGCCAGGGCTCCCAACGGAGTAGTACATTCTAAAAAGTATTTGACATTATCAACCATATCTATCACTTCTATAATCCTGCCATTGAAACTATCAATTCAATTTCTGTAAATACTCTATTTATTTTTTAACTTAAAATACTCCCTTCCACACCCCGGTTCAGTTGGCTTGTTATTCGAAACAAATTCTATATCAAGCCTGAAATTTTGTTTGTATTTATCATTCAGAGCTTCTACTGTATGTTCCTGAGTACCATCATGGTCATTCTTTGTTGTAGTATTAACCATGTTGACCTGTATCGCACTTGCACATAATTTCTGGAAGTAAATATAATCAGGCACCTTAGCCTTATTATTTTTGGACCATCGGCAAGGCCATGATTCGAGCTTGTTCGGGCTGTATATATATCCGAAACGCTTGAAAACTTTCCTATGTAAACCAGTTGGAGCAATAAGCTTCGTCAAGAATGAAGTTGTTCCGAATATTTTCTTTAGAAACGGATTAAGATTCATTGAACTGTAAATAATTCTCTTAACCAATTCGGTTTTATAAAATGTGCAGCACAGTTCAAATGGGTATCTTGTATGCGGCGTTTGGCCTTCTTTCCAGTTAAGCCTGAAAACCTTCTCTTCTCCGGTTGATATTTCTTCAATTTTATCGCCGCTATCTTTCAGGGATTCAGTGCTGAACCGCAAGGTGAAACCATAAATATTATCACTCTGCTCATCGAAAGTTTTATTTATTAATTCCATATCAACGGAATCATAAAATACCACATCATCAATACCGAACAGTATATATTTTGTATCAACCTGATTTAAAACATCCATAAAATCAGTGAAAAAATCAGATTCTTTGATAACAACACACTTATTATATTTCTGAAAAAGTTTATTGTATTCCTCGGAAAATAGTTCCTCTTTGTAAATAATATAGGTATGAATAAGGTCCGCCGGAAAATATTTATACAAACTCTCCAGATATGCATCAAGTTGCAATGGACGATTTTTAGTAAAAACAATATTGCTTATCATTTGGCTCATAAATACATTTACTTATATTCTTACTTATCGATTCTCATACATCGATTCATAGTATTTTTGATAATCCCCGGAAACAACGTTTTGCAGCCATTCTTGATTTTGCAGATACCAGTCTATAGTTTTTACAATACCCTCTTCAAATATTACTGAAGGTTTCCATCCAAGTTCATTCATGATTTTTGTCGCGTCAATCGCATACCGCCTGTCATGTCCCAGCCTGTCTTTGACAAACTTAATCAGCGATTGCGGTTTTTTGAGACGATTAAGAATAAGGCCAATCACCTCAAGGTTTGTTTTTTCGTTGCAGCCGCCAATATTATAAATCTCACCGGACGGTGCTTTTTCGAAAACCTGCCATATTGCGGTACAATGGTCATAAACATACAGCCAATCTCTGACATTCAGACCGTCACCATATACAGGTAAATCTTTGTCATTAAGAGCATTGTTAATCATTAGCGGAATCATTTTTTCCGGAAATTGATATTCTCCGTAGTTGTTCGAGCATCTTGTAATATTATATTTTATACCCCACGTATGACCAAAAGCTCTGACCAGATGATCTGCCGATGCTTTGCTGGCCGAATAAGGAGAATTAGGACTAAGCGGTGTTTGTTCCGTAAACATTCCATCCGGACCAAGCTCGCCATAAACTTCATCAGTAGATATTTGAATAAAACGTTCCAACTTCTTATCACGTGCCGCTTCAAGTAAAGTAAGCGTACCAGCTATATTGGTATCGATGAATATTTTCGGTTCACTTATTGAGCGGTCAACATGACTTTCAGCCGCAAAATTAATTATTGCGTCAATTTTGTATTCATCTATTATTTTGGCGATTAACTCACCATCACAAATATCACCTTTTATGAACTTGTGGTTTTTATGCTCAAGGAAACCAGTTAAGTTTTCAAGGTTTCCTGCATAAGTAAGCTTATCGAGATTAACAATAAAGCAATCCGGCTGCTCTGTAAGTACCATTCTTACGAAATTGCTACCTATAAACCCTGCACCGCCAGTAACGAGAATCTTTTTCATAAGTTATTCAAATATCTTTCCAAAACAGTTTGCCATGACTCAATCTTTTCACCGAGTAATTCTGTAATTTTCGTGCAATCAAACCGGCTGTTCAGAGGTCTTGCGGCCGGTGTTACATAATCGCTCGTTTTACAGGGTAACAGATTAACATTCATCGAGAGCTTGTCAAATATAAACTTTGCTATTTCATACCGGCTGACATAACCAGAACTGGCAAAATGAAATAAACCTGTCGGCTTTTTACCCATTAATTTACATATCGTTTGAGAAACTTCCGTCGTTGCCGTCGGTGAGCCTATTTGGTCATCAACAACATTGACAGTATCATTTGTTTTTGCTCTATGGATTAGCTTCGATACAAAATTATTACCTGCTTTACCATAGGTCCATTGTACCCGCATGATGCAATATTTGCACCCGCTTTGAGCGAGGAGTTTTTCTCCTTCGTATTTTGTTCTGCCGTATTCGCTTATTGGATTTGGAGAATCAGTTTCCGTATAAGACTTTTCCCCTTTACCATCAAAAACAAAATCTGTACTGATATGCAGCACCCAAATGTCATTGTTTCGGGCAATTTCACCAAGCCGCCCTATCGCTTCTGCATTAACCTTATATGCCAGTTCTTTTTCGCTTTCAGCGCCATCGACATTTGTATAAGCGGCACAGTTTATAACAATATCCGCATTTTTTATTTTTTCTTCAAGCTGAATAAAATTCGTAATATCAAATTCCGCCAGGTCAAATACCTGAACATCGATATTTTTCTCATTGAATGCTTCTACCAAATCAGTTCCAAGCATTCCTTTACCGCCGAGGATAACTATATTTTGATTACTTAATGACATTAAAAACTCCGTAATACAGCTTGATGTTTTTAATTATTTTCACATTCATGCTGCAATTTTATTTTGGTGGATTTTCAAAAACCAACTCATTTGCCTTACTTAATGACTCGAAAGTTCCAGCGTCGGTCCACCAACCTTCGAGAATATTAAAACCGAGTTGCCCTTTTTTAATGTAAGCTTCATTGACATGAGTAATTTCAAACTCACCGCGGCCAGATGGCTTTAACGTTCTTATGATATCAAAAACCGCATCATCATAGAAATATATACCTGTCACGGCATAATCAGATGTTGGATTTTCTGGTTTTTCTACGATACTTACTACTTTATCATCAACTATTTCAGCAACGCCAAAACGTTTTGGATTTTCTACTTTCTGCAGAAGTATTCTTGCACCCTTTTCCTGTGCAAGGAATTTATCGCTATAATCTTTCAAGCTGTCTTCGAAAATGTTATCCCCAAGGATCACAACAATAGGATCACCTTTCGCAAAATTCTCAGCCAAAGCAAGCGCCTGTGCAATCCCACCCGCCTGATCCTGAACCTTGTATGTAAAGCGGCAGCCGAAATTTGTTCCGGATCCTAAGAGATTCACAACATCACCCATATGTTCGAGACCAGTAACAATCAGTATTTCCTCAATGCCAATAGCTATAAGCTTCTCAATTGGATAATAAATCATAGGTTTCTGACCGACCGGCAGAAGATGTTTATTGGTAACTTTAGTGAGCGGCATAAGGCGTGAACCCGTACCCCCTGCAAGAACTACACCTTTTAAAAACATCATTTTCCTTTCATTTTCAATGAGTTTGCCTTTATTTGTGGATAATTCTATACTATGCTGGCTTTAGTGTCAAATATCGCTTAATAAATTAATTTCCGGAAAAAATAATATTTCTTCCAGTTTGACCAAGCTCAAACAGGTGAATTTTATTCGAATTTATATATATTTTTATGGCCTGATTTATTTCATAATCAGCATATGGAGAGGTGCTAAGAATAAATCTGTCTACATTTGGTATCTGAAGGTAAATATCTGTACGGCTTCCTACATGCTCGATAGACCGAATAACAGCATTGATCGCATTATTTCCCCCGTTTTCATATGGTTTTAAGGAAATATCCTCTGGCCGTATACCTAAAATCATTTCTTTTCCGTTGTAATTACTTAGATATTTTTTTAATGAATCCGGTAACGAGATGATATTATCGTCTCTAACAAAGTTTATTTTCTCTTGATCTGTTCCTACGTTGCCACTAAAGAAATTCATAGGAGGAGTTCCAAAAAAGCCCGCTACATACCTGTTTGCAGGCTTATCATATATTTCCATCGGTTTACCAATCTGCTGTATTTTACCATCATACATAACACATATTTGCTCGCCCAGTGTCATTGCCTCGACCTGGTCATGAGTAACATATATAGTTGTGGTCTTTAATTTCTGATGCAGAGCTTTAATCTCAGCCCGCATTGTCAGCCGCATTTTCGCGTCAAGATTGCTCAATGGCTCATCGAATAAAAATGCGTTTGGTTTACGAACTATTGCCTTGCCCAATGCTACCCGCTGGCGTTGTCCACCGGATAAAGAACAAGGTTTGCGGCGAAGAAATTCTTCAATTCCAAGCAAAGCGGCTGTTTCTTTTATGACTTTCTTTATTTGTTTGCGAGGAGTTTTTCGCATTTTCATGGCAAAAGCCATATTCTGGAAAACCGTCATATGGGGATATAAAGTATAATTCTGAAATACCATAGCAACATCACGGTCTTTCCCGGAAACGTCATTAGCCAAAGTATCATCTATATAAATATTTCCTGAATCAGGTTGCTCAAGACCGGCTATAAGCCTCAATGTAGTTGTTTTGCCGCATCCGCTCTGACCTACTATGACCATGAAACAGCTGTCCTGTATATCCAGAGAGAAATCGGATACCGCAGTAATTCCGCTTTCGTAAATCTTCGTTATATTTTCCAGTAAAATACGAGACATAATTAAAACAATCTTTTTTAGAATATTTTGTTGCGAATTCGTTTTTTGGTTCGCCACAGAAAAATAAGTGCAAGTATTATATACGCAAAGAAGGAAATACCAAAAACTATTAATGTAGTATGAAGAGTTTCGTAACCGCTCGGCCAGTCATATTGCATTATTCCATTTCTTATACGGAATTGTGTTGTTATAGTACTTATTGCTATAACAATTATCTGGATAAATGGATTGAAGAAAAAACACACTTCAGCTGCATCGTGGCCGCCAATGATTTCACCGAAAATACCTAATACCACTGGAATAAGTGCCCATATAAACAAAATGAAGACAAAATTCATAACAACTGCGCTGGTTGTATGTTTAAAACGAGAACTGAAATACAGACCAGAGCAGCTAATCAAAATAATAAACCATACTAATAATATTACAGTTAACAGGATCGCAATAGGATGGATAAATCCAAGAAAATAAAATAAAATGAAATGTCCTACTAATAACGACCAAACTGGTAAACAGCGGCTTATTACTCCGCATAATTTACCATAAACTATCTGCCTGTCACTTAGTGTTGACGTTAAAAGTAAAAGCCACGAGCTGGATTCTTTTTCTAATGTTATACTCGTTGAAGAAAAAACTGTAGTAATAAGTGTCCCTAATACCATAAATATCAGAGAATACAAAACATGAGTTGGTTCATCATCTAAAGCATCTACATGATAAAGGAACCAATATGAATATGTCAATATAGCAAGGAATACAATTACACCAATAATACGAAGTATTTTTGTATTCTTTCGTAAAGGCAATATAAGCTCTTTCCAAAGTACAGCCGGACCGATTACACTAATAATTGCAGAGTTTTTTGCATTATTCTTTCGATAAGTTTTTTTTTGTCTCGAAGAGAATAACTGACCTGCCGCTTGGCGAAGTGCGACTTTGCGAACTAAAATTATTGATATAACTACAAACACGAATGCTAATAGCAAGTTAATTAGACAATTTATATAAGGAGATACAAAAAAAGAAAAGAATGCAGCTCGCGGCTCAAGCATCGCAAGAGTATTAAAAAAGAAAGCGACATAAGGATTTGTATTTATTAAAAGCATCCCGAAAACATCATCAGAACCAATTTTTGTTAGAAAAAATATTGTAGCAGCTAAAAATGGAATTAATGCAAAAAGACATAAAATTGATAAAATCGTAACAATAATTACAATATGAGCCCTTCGACAGAAAATTGAGTAGAATAGACTTATCGAGCTTACAAGTATAACTGTCGTTAATGTAAGGCATAGACTGGATGTAATAAAGCTCCAGGGCACGCCTCCGAAAACTCTTACGATAGCTAATAAAGGCAGACTGATTGCAAGTAATAAAAACAATTGTAATAGTTTGCTGAACATTTTGCCTATAACTATCTGCATACTTGTTATTGGAGTTGTCATTAACATACCGAGAGTTTTGTGATATATCTCGTCACTTATAGAATTGCTCAGCATAACAACCGCGATAATCTGTGACGCACAGAACTGGAATACTACAATATAGGTCACTATCACTTTACCAGCCTGTGCCAATCGAGAAACATTTAATATTCTTGAACCACGAAAATCTACTACAACAGCCCAAATAAACAGCAAAATAATAAGCATGAGCAAAATATAAGCGGCACGCAGAACGTAATTTCGCCGCTTCCGGCTCGATACACGAAGCTCTTTGTCAAATACCGGGCCGGTAAGCCAGAAAAAACTTAAAGTACGTACTATATAATCCAATATCGCAGTCAATGTTGTTTCCTGTTTATTAAAAAATGTTCTTTCTGAATCTGCATTTGGCTCGCCATGCGAAAATCAATCCTATAAATGTATAACCCGCCAGGCAAGCCAGCATCCAGGCTGTTGACATAAATGCGTTGGCACTGAAACTTGCCCAGTTGTAACTACTGGCAGATGTATTCGTATTGGCACCCATTATTACAACCGCATGGAGAAATGGATTGGTATCTACATAATATTCAGCAAATCCCTGCATACCTGAAATGTGCAAAAATCCATCCAGTATGAAAAAGAGTAAAGGTGCAAAAATCCAGATTGTCGCTGCGAAAACAAAATTTACAATAACCGCAGTCGTTGTATGCTTGAAACATGAACTAAAATACACGCCAGTGCAAAAAAGAAATGTCACTATCCACAGAACCAATATCGTTATCTGTATGACTGATAACGGATTTATAACTACATCGAGACTAAAAATAATAACATGAGCAAATAAAAGAATCCAAACCGGAATCAAACGTCTTATCGTACCAATGTATTTTCCGAATAGAATCTGCCTGTCATCCAGTGTTGTCATAAGCAGAATCGGCCACGAACGTGCCTCCTTTTCAGTTGTTATTCCGGTTGCAGTCAGAATAATAGTAAAAAAAGTCCCTATAATCAGAAAAGCTATGACAAATACTGAGTGAATGTCCGGGTCGTCCAGCACCCTCTCTCTTGCGCAAAGCCAATAAATGAATATCAGAAGACTTAGTGTTAGAAAGATACATACCATAGCAAATTTCTTATGCTTTCCAAGCATCGGTGTTCTAAGCTCTTTCCAAATAACAGGCGGATCCTTTACTTTTCTTATTTTCGTAGATGATTCCTGATACTCAACATTAGAGTCTTTTTTACGCTTTTTTTTCTTACGCGATAAATATATCTGACCTGTTGCCTGGCGAAGTGCAACCTTGCGCACAAGAATCGTCGAGATTGCAATAAGAACAATGGATGCTACAGCTAAAATACCACAATTTAAATACCAAAAGAAATGAGCGGCATCCCTGGAATTTGGAGAAAATAATCTGTCGGTATTGTAGAAAAATTGAACATAAGGATTTGCCTGGAATATGGCAGGTATGAAAGTACGTTCATGAATTATTCGATCCCAATCCAATATTTCATGTAAGACAATCGATATAAATGGTACCACCACAAAAATAACAATTACAGTTATTATCGTTTCAATTATTACGACATATGCTTTATGAGAAAAAATAGAAAAAAATAAACTCAGCGTTCCAATAAATATAATCGTAGTCAGAGTAAGACAGAGACTTGAAATAATAAAATTCCAGGGAACACCTCCGAATATCCTAACTACAGCAAGCAAAGGCAGGCTGATAACAAGCAGTAAAATCAATTGAAGCAGTTTGCTGAGCAGCTTACCCATAACAATCTGAAAACTGTTTATCGGGGTACTCATCAAAAGGCCAAGTGTTTTATTATATATTTCATCACTAATGGAAGTGCTTAGCATAATAATCGTTATAATCTGCGTCGCACAAAACTGAAACCATACAATAAACATGATTATTTCCTGTCCAATAAGAGCCATTCTGGACGCTTGAAAAAGATTGTTTCCGCTTATATGAACGATACTTGCCCATACGAAAAACAGGATAGTTGATAGTAGCGCGATATACATAAAACGCAAAACATAATTTCTTTTTCTCCGGCTGGATACTCTTAGTTCTTTATCGAAAATCGGTCCAAGTAACCAGAAAGGGCTGAATATGCGCCAAATATTTTTAATTGACATCGTCATTTAATCTAAAATCCTCCATCGCATGTGGTTTATTGATAATCCATATGCAATATAAGTTATTATCATATAGATAATAGAATATATAATAAACGAAAAATGTGATGCCACTATTATCTCAATTATATACAAAGGTGAGCTTGGAGAAGAGTGGAATGAGTCAATCATTTCAAAATAACCACCCCAAACACCGAAAATAGAAGCGGCTGCAAAAAGAGGACTTCCAAAATAAAAAAATGGAATGCAGCACACAGGAATTATCAGCGTTAGAAATGTTATCATATTCCATGTCGCGGCTGTTGTACTGCGTTTACATATCGAACTAAACATAACACCGATAGAAGATACAAGCAAAGCACTGCTTATTACTAAAACCGTCATAGGAATCAGAACCGCGACTTTTATCATACCCAGCGGAATAAAAACAATCATATGTGCAGCAAGAAGGAACCAATATGGCCATGCCCGAAAACATGAGCCAATTATTTTGCCATATGATATATCCTTTGGCCTCAATGCAGTCGTAAGCAGAATCGGCCATGACCTCGCTTCTCTTTCTGTTGTTATACTTGTCGATGCGAATGTGGATGTGCGAAGCAGGCCGATAAAGAAATAAACCAGCACGAAAATAACATGGGTTACTTTCTCATTCAATACTTCATAATAAATACACAAACTATAAGCGGTAATTATAAAAGCTACAGCCAGAATAATACTGAATACGAACATAATATTATTTGTCTTAACAAGTGAATTTGAAAATTCTCTCCATATTACCGGCGGCAATTTTATGGCCCTGATTTTTCCGTAATCCTGTTTTTTATTATAATTATATTTCTGTTTTTTATCCGCAACATTGCGTTCTTTTCTTGTTAATAACAAACCTCCCTGCCCTGTGATTTGCTTTAATCCCACTTTACGAACAGAAAAACACGACCATAGTAATATTACTAAGGAAAAACCAAGAATTGCAATACAATGCGATACCCAACCATTAAAACCACGCGTAGATGTTGGTGATTGCATGACATTTTGCATTGTTTGCATAAGCATAAAAGGATTGAAAAAATATAGTTTGGAGATATAAGCGGAAAGATTCGCTTTGCCGAAAATATTTAAGAAATGCTGAGCAATTCGCGGTATAACGTAAATAAAAAAATAAGTTCCTAAAACCCTGCTTATAACGCGATGTGACTGATGACTATAAATTGAAAAAAATAAGCTTAATGAACCGGCGAATATTGCTGTTGTCAATGTAACACAAATGCTCGAAAGGACATAACTCCAGGGAACACCTCCGAAAACACGAATTATCGCCAATACAGGAAAACTGATAGCGATTAATAGGATCAATTGAAATAACTTACTGAGCAGTTTTCCGAAGACTATCTGGAAACTGCTTATCGGCGTAGTCATCAAAACGCCAAGTGTCTTCTGGTATATTTCATCGCTGATTGCTGTACTTAACATAGCAATGGCAAGAATCTGAACAAAAATAAACTGGAACCAGACTATTGAAGTTGTGAGATAACTTCCGATTTGTGCCATTTTTGATGCTTGAATGACCGATGAATATTGATCATTTTGGGCTAAAGAAGTTGAGAAGAAGAATAAGACAAAGACAGATAAAATAATGGGATACAAAAAGCGGACAAAATAATTCCTTCTTCTTCGGCTCGATATGATAAGTTCCTTCATAAATATCGGCCCAAAAAAACGGTTAGGATTTATATATTCAAGAATATTTAATATTTTATTATTCATAACATTAATCATTTTAAAAAACGTTCAAATAATATTCTTCCTGAATCTTCTTTTTGCCAGCCATGCAAAGAATGCACCGAAAGAACTATAAAAGAACATAATAGACATAAGCAGTTTTGTTGTAGGGAACACTTTTCCAATATTCTCAAAATTATAAAGATTAATCCAATTATACCTCAAATCTGAAAGACTTAGATTGGAGTTTTCAATACCGCCAACAGCTTCCATAACCACTCCAATTTGGACAATCGGATTAAGTGAATAATAAAGCCCAAAGAAGGTTCTATAAAAACCCTTATTGCCTGCAAACGATGTTGCAATACCAAGAATGATAGGTACAAATAACCACATAAAAAGAATTGAAACAAAACTAATAATAATTGCCCATGTAGTTTTTTTGCATAAAGAACTTATATAAATACCGAAACCTGTAAGAAAAACAATTACGCCTGTAACTACTATTGATATTTGCAGAAATGCTATTGGATGAATATATCCTATAATGATAAATGCAATTAAATGGCTCTCCAACAAAAGCCAGACTGGAAGACACTTATAAAAAACACCTAATGCCTTTCCGAGCATAATGTGCCAATCATCAAGTGAAGTTGTAAGCAGAATTGGCCAGGCAAAAGACTCTTTTTCGGATGTAATACATGATACCGAGAGCACGATATTGAAAATAATCCCTATGACAACAAACATACCAACATATAATAAATGTACATATCCTTCATCAAGGCCTTTATTTATATAACATACATAGTATGTAATTAACAAAGTAATAATAGTTGCAGCAAGACCTATTTTATTATTAGTTCTGTCTATACCCTGAATCAATGGTTTTCGAGCTTCTTTCCAGAAAACCGGCGGCCCGGTAACGTCTCTTATCGAACCTATATACTCGTTAAGTTTATTTCTTTTGTCCTTTGAAAGAGATAACCTTACTTTAGAGAAAAGGTCAAGTTCACCTAAAATCTGGCGCAAAGCGACTCTACGAACAACCTTAACAGAAAAAGCAAGTATAAGAGCAGATGCAATTAACATTATGATACAATGGACAGGCCAGAAATAAAAAGTCGTTGCGCCGGAAGGAGAAAGCATAATAAAAGTATTTATTGACATTATACCTACTGGATTAAAATGAAGTAAAGCTGTCAATAATGGAGAATTAACAACATGACTACCATAAATAAATATATTTATCAATTGATATCCGAAAAACGCCGCAATTATAATAGGCATGATTATATAAATAACGCCAAGGATAAATACTGACTTAATAATAACAACATAGGCGTGAATATTTTTAATAGAAAAAGCAAGACTGATTGAGCCGGCGAAAACTGCGGCTGTAAGAGTAATAAAAAAGCTCGAAATAATATAGTCCCAGGAAACACCTCCAAAAACTCGTACAATAGCAAGAATTGGAAGACTTATAGCCAGCAAAATTAGAATTTGAAGTAATTTGCTGAACAATTTCCCAATTACGATTTGCAAGCTATTGATGGGAGTAGTCATTAATACTCCCAATGTTCTATGATATATTTCGTCACTGATAGAGTTGCTTAAAAGTATAACAGCAATTATCTGTGCCGCGAAAAACTGGAATAAAACGATAGTCATAACTATGCTTTGACCGATTTCGGCAAGTCGTGATTTCTGATATACAATCGAACCACGTAAATGTTCAACACTGAGCCAAGCCGCCCCTACAAAGATTATAAGAAGAATCACATAAGCAAATCGAAGGTAGTAGTTGAGTCTTCTTCTGCTTGAAATGCGAAGCTCCTTATCGAATAAAGGACCTGTCAGCCAGAAAAATCTGAAAAAATTAAAAACAGGTTTTATCGAAAGACTCGCCATATTAATATTGTGACTTAAAAAATAATGCTTCAAATCCAGGCCGAATTTAGAATATCCGAATTTATATTTATTGATTCCGCTTTCATATTAGTACTGCGTTCAGCGCAGCTTATCGCAGAACACAGCACAATGAACTTTTTTATTAGTGTACGATTCCTTTTGTTAACTGCAGGAATGCGTCATCGAGTTTAATCTGTTCAGGCTGAATAGCAATAACATCCAAATTCGCGTTAACTAAAGTTCGTGCGATCAGGCCATCGATATTTTCACCCTCTTTGAAGGATATTGAAATATAGTTTTTATTAGTCTGAACCTGATGTATCTGCGGCAAAGCTGACAATAATTCAATTGCTTTTTCCTGGTTATCAGCCACCTGGACACGAACCTTCGTATGAATGCCTAATCTCGGACGAATTTCCTCTATCGTGCCGCTATATACAAGTTGGCCATGCTCGATAATTCCCACGTGGTCGCATATCTCTTCCAGTTCGCTGAGAATATGGCTGGAAATCATTATTGTCTTTCCCATTCTTTTGAGTTCACGCAGCAGTTCCCTGATTTCAATTCTTGCTCTCGGATCGAGTCCGCTTGCCGGTTCATCAAGAATAAGAACTTTCGGGTCATGAATCAGAACTCGCGCAAGTCCGAGCCGCTGCTGCATACCTCGTGAAAGACTATCAACTGTTGCTGCCTTCTTGGATTGCAGATCAGTTAATTCAAGAACGCCTTCGACGATTGATTTCCTTTTGGAGCGTTCAATGCTGAAAGCTGCCGCAAAAAATTCAAGGTACTCGAATACTTTCAAGTCATCATAAACACCCATGAAATCGGGCATATAACCTATAACCCTGCGAACCTTTTGCCCGTTTCTCGATACATCGAGACCATCAATTATCGCATGGCCGCGTGTAGGTTCCATCAGGGTGACAAGAATACGCATAGTAGTAGTTTTACCTGCACCATTCGGGCCGATAAATCCGAATATATCACCCTGCTTAATAAATAAATTAAGGTCGTCAACCGCAGTAAGATTGCCGAATACTTTTGTTAAATGTTTCGTTTCTATCATTTCCTGTTCCCTCTTAATTCGGAAAAACAACAAGACGTGCCATTTGTATATGTTCTTCACTCACTGAATGTTTTTTAATTTTAAAAGATACAGGAGCATTATCGTATGTAACGCAGACAATAGCTGCCCCATTGTTGAGATAATTATTCATAGCCTGAGTTCTCTGGAGACTTCCCTGTGCAAAAAACGCGGCTTCATTTTTGAATTTGCCGGTACTTTGCCCGGAATATTGTGACACATGAGTAAATGTGTTAATATCATTTTCCCATAATCTAATAGGCTGGACATTTCTCCTGAACTCCTGAATACTATTTGCAGGAACTCCACTAAAATTTATTCCATTCCTATTATCCACCATAACATAGCCGCCGATAATAGCAGCGTCTGACTCATTTTTTATGGTAACAATGATTTCATTTCCTTCTATTAATACATCAGCACTGAACGGCATTTTTTCTATCGACGATTCAGTAAGCATACACTGAATATCCCAAATATTAACAGGTAACGTTTCAGGCAAATTCCCACCATCTTCCTGGGTACAATAGATTCTTCTGCTGCCAATTTCATTGCTATAAGAATATAACTGATCCTGCGTTGGAGCTATACCCGACCACCACTGATTTGGCTGGAGGTTCTCAAGCTCATAGCTGTCACTTCGTGATGCGAATAAACCACTATACTGAGTCGCCCATACAGTCTTCTCATCTTTAATACCATCAATAACAGAAACTACTCTTAATTGTGTTTTACCGCCGCGCAAATACTGAACACCGTAATATGCTCCTATAGTAAATGCAATTATCCAAAACGTACAGGTCAACCATGTTAAAGGAAGACGATCTAT
Organism: Sedimentisphaerales bacterium; assembly: GCA_016936075.1. Taxonomy (GTDB): domain Bacteria; phylum Planctomycetota; class Phycisphaerae; order Sedimentisphaerales; family Anaerobacaceae; genus JAFGPS01. The sequence continues at coordinate 41,374 of JAFGPS010000023.1, forward strand.
ATGTTTTAGGAATTTGTAATCAACAGGACCAAGTAAAATAGCCAGTGCGCCCAATAATAGAATTACAAACCAGACACTTAAAGGCTTTATCTCCTGGTATAAAAATTCCATAACTTTATTGTTCAAAGAATATGCACTTCCTATTTGGTAATAATTCCGATTTCTTTGTTGATTTTGCAGTATTGGCTGGCCAAACTGGTTAACGTTTGTACCGGAATCAGGGACATTATCAATTCTTCTTTGTGCTAATATTGTATTCTCTACAGATCCTTCCGATTTGATAATAGTCTTAATTAAATTCACCCAAAAACGGGATTTATTTGTATCCTGAGAATAACTGAAATCTTCCGGATCGAAACCTAATACTCCAATCGTCCCGAAGCCTGCATTTCCGATACCAAATAAATATTGATTTCCCTGGTACAAATCACCTTCATAAAGTTTTACATTTGGTTTTGGAACGAGGGGTCTTAGAGTAACAGTTTCTGAACTATTTTCAGACAACTTCCATTCATAAAGCTGTTGCTGAGAAATATTGACTTGTTTTGTATCTGTATAATCAAAAGGAATTATTTTGGTCAGAGGATTTTCACCCATAGGAGGCTTGCTTCCCAAAACAAGAAGCATCTTTCCGCCATTTGTTATCCATTCGCTAATAGCTTTTAATTGCTGCTCTTTTAACTGGTTCCAGTCAGGGTCATAAAGAATAAGCAAATCAAGAGAAACAAAACCTGTCCAGTCCCATGGAACCATTGCTGCCTGTTTATTTCCGACATATACATTCCCAGGAACTCCTTTATAATAACTGGTAGATTGTTTTTCCAACCCAAGAAGACCAAATTTGCCAGCACCAATTACTCCTATCAACATATCGAATTCATTAAGTGCCGGGATTTTACCCGGATTCATCATTATATTATAATTGTGACTCCATACAGTTTTTCTTCTTCCTGTAGTCCGATCAAGCTTTAGACTGCATATTTGATTTGTATATGCAATCTTCGTCACAAGAGGTATATATTCAGTCAATTCTGCTGTAAGAGCCAAATCCTGAACCATTATATTCAGTGTATTTAATCCGTCCTGTTGGGATGAAAGTGTTAACTCGCCACCAAAGTGTTGTTCTAACGAGTTGTTTATAGTGATTTCTACTGGTGTCCATTCCATTGGCCGAAAATAGCCGCCCCAGCCAAAATACATATCAATATTAAAAACAGATTTATCATTTGCTATAGCTGAATTACTCAAGACAAGAAGAAATGACAAACATAAAGTGAAAATAATAGCCCTATAAAGATAATTCATAAATAAATCTGGATTTGTTTTTTTTGCCATAATAATGTTGTCACTATTCCACTCTTTTTTTTGCTTCATATATTTATTGAACATATGTAAACCTCACCCGATTTCATACTTTACTAAATCCTAACTTTCGAATTATATACCAGCCATTCTATACAGGCAAGCAATAATGCAAGTCCGACAAGGAACGGCCATAAAGGTATGTTCGCCCTGCTTATCATTTCGTCCTGTGCCACGATTGTTTGCGAATTCGACATTACAAGTTCCTTAATCGGTTTGATGTCGCTTTCTTCCGAATCCAAAAGGTTCACCACATAAAATCGTGGCGTGCTATCTGAAATGCTCAGGTTATACTGGCCGACATGGCTTGTATCAGCAAAACGAATAATACCACTCGGATTTGCCTGCAAAACTTCAGTCTCTTTATCCGGCATAGTAACTTTAGCCTCTGTACCGGGAGCGAGGCCTTCTATTACAATCGGCTCTCCGACTTTTAGTTCATTTTTCTGATCCTGAGAAATCTGCATTCCAAGATAACTTGTCGCATTATAACAAAACAGGACAAAGCTCGGTTCGAAAGGCCAGTTTGTTTCGAGAATATCGAATCCCACTAAAAGAAAAACACTTCCATTTCTCTCTACAATTGCCATCGCTGATGTTTCATTAAACTCGGCAAGCACATCTGAATCACGGGGCAACTCCATCTGATAACATTTAGCAGCAAAAAGATTCAACAGATTAACATAGTTCAATACAGGATGTTTCTGTCTCCAGTCAATGATAACCTGGTTTTCGATTTGGCCCGGTACATTAACATCAATTCCACCCGGAGGCTGACCAAAAACAATATATTTTCCTTTTGGAAGATGATCGTTTATATGGTTATCGAGAACAATAACATCATAAGGATTTTCAATACTCAATGCGTCTTTGTCTAATTCATCGAATTCTACAGGTGACTGAATATCAAGCTTTGCGAGAGGACACGCTTTTAAAGCTGATTCAAGTGCTGGATTCTCTGAGGTAACGAGTAAAACAGAAAGTTTTTTAGGAGGTGAAACTATTGCCCATGACGAGTTGTCACATTCTAAGGAATCATCGGAGAGAAGTCTTATTTCGAGCACGCCCGGCTCTACCTCAGAAAGAGAGAAATTCACTGCAATTTTGCCAGGCTCTTCTTTATTTGTATCAAGGTTCATACTTGATGATGGAACAGATATTGACCTGATAGCTTTGACATTATTATTAACGCTAAGCTGTAAATCCGCATCGAGTTTTTTGTCTCCAAAATTTGAAATAGATACAAATACTTCTATCTCATCTGGATTTTCATAGGACCTCAAAGCCTGCATTGCGGTTATGCCGGTATTTTGGCTGGATTCAACTCCAATTGAGTGATATGTTATTTCATTGTCACTAATGGTTAAATCAATCAAATCAGTTATTTTACCATCGCTGAAAAGTTCCAGTTTTGCGGGATCCTGCTGGTTAGTATAGTCGGCTTCACCTGTAGGTGATTGCGAAAAGGCACGGGCAACTATAATTGCTTCGGACAAAAGTGATTTCCCATGCCCTGAAGAAATTGATTCAATTGCATGTATCAACTGTCCCTTGTTAGAGGTGAAATTACACATGACTTTTGCATGGTCATCAAAAGCTATTATCATTGTCTGGTCGCTATCATCTTTCAACGAAAGTACAGCTTTTTGCCGCATGGATTCTATAAATATCTTCGCCTGTTCCTTGGCTATATCGAGTCTGCTTTTCTTGCCTGACGAATCATCATCTACCGTATTCATGCTTGCGGAACGGTCTATCAATATAACATGTCTTTGTCCTGAACTTTTTTTCATAGACAAAATCGGCCATGCAAGAGCAAACAATACCGCAAATAACATTAATAACTGAATAAGTAATAATATATTATGCCTCAATTTTTGGAAAGGAGCATTTACCTGCATATCGCGGATGGCTCTTTGCCAGAGCAAGGTACTCGAAACAATTTGCTCATGCCGCTTTAGTTTAAGAAAATATAATAACAGTAAAAGCGGCACTGTTATCAGAGCGGCGTATAATGCAGTTAATGGTGTTAGCCATTGCATAAATATTTTCCTTATCGCAGCAAGTTAATTCGACGCAGATAATTCAATACGAGAGTCTCAATCGAATCTGAAGACTTCGTAAGCACATAAGCAGCACCCCTGCGGGTACAAAAATCCTTCAATTCGTTACAATACGCGTTCAATGTTTTTTTATAATACTTTAACAATGCCCCTGAAACCGTAATCTCAGCAATATCGGAATCTTCGATATCAATTAATTTGAGTTCGCCTGTAATATCCGGTGAGAGTTCTTTTGGCGAAAGTACCTGTATAACATAAAGGTCATAGTTCCGCCCCATCAGACGACGCAAACCTGAGTCATAACCTTCTTTGAACAAAAAATCACTCAAGACTATTGTAATGCCGGAACCAATTCGCCCCGATACAAGCTGCTTGCATGACTTTTCAAAATTTGATAAGCCATCGCTTTCAGCAGTCAGAAGAAAATCCGCCATATTATGCAGATAGTTTCGTCCCCGCATATTAGCGAGCTGTCCCTCTATGCCATCAGCGAAGAAACTTATCGTCACCCTGTTATTATTCACAAGACTTACATAACCCAGTGCCGCAGTTAATTTCTTTATATAAAGAGCTTTGGATGGATCACCTATACTCATCGAAGAACTAAAGTCAGCAACGATATGAACTGTAAGGTCCTGCTCTTCCAGAAAAAGTTTAAGAAACAACTGCTCCAATCGTCCGTAAATATTCCAATCCACAAACCTCAGGTCATCACCAGCTACGTATGGGCGATGGTCGGCGAATTCCACGCTCTGTCCCCTTCGCTTTGTGCGGCGTTCGCCGTGAAGCTTGCCCTGTAATATCTTCCGGCTCATCACATCGAGAGAATCCAGCCTCGCCATAAACTTTGGATCAAGCAAGTCAGTAAGTCTTTTTTTAGTTGTTGATGTTTTATGGTACATTTAATTGTTGTTCCATCGTTGTTGGTGTATTTTCAAGTATTTGAGCAAGCACATCATCTGTAGTAATCCCTTCTGCCTGGCCTTCGAAATTCAATAGAACACGATGACGCAAAGTAGGCAGCACAGATTCCGAAATGTCACCAAAGCTCACATGATAACGCTCATCGAGCAATGCACGAACTTTGGCTGAAAGTACGAGAGCCTGAACGCCTCGCGGCGAAGAACCAAAACGAATATACTTATTTGTTACTTCAGCCGCAAATTCTCCCTGTGGATGTGTTGCCAAAACCAGACGTATTGCATAATCCTGTACATGTTCTGCTATTACAACTCTTCTAACAAGGTTTTGTGCATTAATAATTTCTTCTTTGCCAATAATATTTTGCGCTCTTTCATTATGCTCTGTTGTAGTTCTGTTAATAATCTCGCCAAGCTCCTTACGATTGCTATACGGCACAATAACTTTAAAGAAAAACCTGTCAAGCTGTGCTTCAGGCAATGGGTAAGTTCCTTCCTGTTCAATCGGATTCTGCGTTGCAAGAACAATAAAAGGCTCGGGCAATTTGCGAACCTGTCCGCTGCTTGTGACAGAATGTTCCTGCATTGCTTCGAGCATAGCTGACTGGGTTTTTGGAGTTGCACGGTTAATTTCATCAGCCAGAATTATCTGCCCGAAAATAGGGCCGGGCTGGAACTCGAAACTTCTCCTGCCGCTCGAAGCATCTTCCATAACGATATTAGTTCCGATGATATCGGCGGGCATAAGGTCGGGAGTAAATTGAATACGTCTGAATTCAAGTGAGAATACATCACTCAATGTTCTTACGAGCAAAGTTTTGCCAAGACCGGGAACACTTTCGAGCAGGACGTGACCGCCGCAGAAAATACTGATAAGAACATTATCAACGATTGATTCATGACCAACGATAACTTTTCCGATTTCCTTTCGCAGAGAATCGAACATTTCCCGAAAGTCTTTGCATTGTTCTTCAACTTTTTTATCATCTTTCGACATATTATTTATCTCCTAAGAATCTTATATCATCAATTCTAATTATCTTTTCGATACTCTTCAGATTTTTTCTTGGCTTTGAGGAGTCTCTGAATATGAGTTGCATCTTCCTGTTTTGCCTTTGTATCAGATTTTGATTCATCTTTCTTCACTTCTGGTTCAGGCGGCTTTTTATCCTGCACTTTCGAGATAGGCAGGTCTCCCTTAAATTTCTCGTCGGGGACATATCTTCTTGATGCAGCCGCTTCCTTTGAACGTATCTTAAACTGATTCTGAACCTGCTTTCGTTTCAATTTCAACTTATCGAGAGTTGTTTCTGCTTTGTGTTCCTTCTTCCTGGAAACAACTTGAACTATTCTTCGTGACATTGCCTTGAAATCAAGAGCAAGTCTGCGAACGGCAACATCAAGAAGAAACAGAGCAAGCCAGATAAGCATTAATGGGCGAATCAAAGGTAATTGAGTTTCAGGAAATTTTAATCCTGTATAGTCAAATAAATTAGCCTGATTTGGATCAGAACTTAACATCCGCCCACTTGTCATGTCACTTACCTGTGTCAGTAAAGGCATGTTATCAGATAGATCACGAAATTCAGGAGCGAATGGAATTGTAACTGCGGTATCGGTAATATATGTTTTATCAGGCTCACCAGCTTTTTTGTACGTCATATTTACAATATAACTTCCGGAACCTTTTGCATCAAAAGATGCACTATATTGACCGGGACCAATCTGTACGAGTTTAATATCTTCTACGACAACATCGGGCGATATTACGCGTCCATCTATATTCGAAAATTGAATAAATTTTCCATCATCATCAATGGCTTCCACATTAACAGTAACCTTTTTATCCTGAACGTCAGTTGTAACTTCGCAATCCGAAGATTGAGATGGTTTTCCTGCCCATCTTACTACCTGCTCCCAGAAAGTTTCATAATTGCTCCATCCGAGCCAGTTTGACGCCCATCGACTATCAATTGAAGATGTAAATGCAGCACATCTACCCATGCCGGACTGGCATATTGCAAGTATCGGATCATTTTCCTGACTATTTAGAATAATCTGGTTTAAGCCGCCTTTGGGACCAGTAATTATATAACCATCAAGATCTGGGAAATTTGAAGAAAGACCTTTTGTTATTTCACTGAGCGAATAAACCAATTGAGGAGTGAAGGTGTGTTCATTAATTAAACTGCGTCTTACAACCTGTGCTTCTTTGATAAATATTTGCGGTAATTCATTAGGATTCCTTACATCATATGCACGGCCTCCGGTAGCATTTGCAACTCGTTGTAATCGTGCGAAATCACTTGCCTGATGCGGAAATATCCCAACGGTAGTAACGGTAATCCCTGATTCTACACATGCTTTTAAAAGCGCATCTGAAGGATCCTGAGGATCTCCATCAGTTATTACTATAACATGTTTTTGGGCTGCATCACATGCTTTGAGTTCTTTATAAGCCTGCTGCAAATGAGCATGGAGACTTTGCATATCACCCATTTGCATCATATTAATAGCAGAAAGTACTTCTGATTTATCTCCCACTTCTGATAAAGGGTACACCCAGTCATCAATTCCGGCCCCCTGCCAGTTCTGCGCCAGGATACCAACTAAATCCAGGCGGCTTAATGTTTGAATAGCTGAAGAAGCAACCAGTTTGCCCCAGTAATTTCCCTGCGGCATCTCACATGCATGCATAATCAGCACGAGAGCGCCTTTGGGTAATTGTTTCTTCTGAGGAGGGTCTAAGTCGACCGGTAAAATTTCAGCTACAGGTGAACCAATCCAACCTCCAGCACCGAAGGAACTCGGTCCTCCCGTCATTACCAGCCCGCCGCCAAGGTCATTGACATAACTGCAAATTATTTCCTGCTGTGCAAACGAAAAATTACTGCAATCAGTGTTTACCATAATTATAGCATCAGTATCCATCAGGTTAGCCAAACTATCCGGAAATTGAGACGCCAACATATAACGCGCATCAATGTTGGACTCGGAAAGAGCTTTCAGCATAGATTCGGCGGATTGTGTATCGGAATCTACAACGAGAACATGACCTGGCCCGGTTACTTGAGTAATAGAACTTGCTACGTTATTCTGGACTATTTTGTCCTGTGTATTATCATCAGGTATATAAGTTGCTTCAAATTCATGAATACCACTTGTCCCAACGGGTACAGATACAGTTACAACATTTGTTCCCGGTTCTAATTCTACAGGTAAAGTTACTTCATCCGAATCCGGGGCAAGATCCATCTGCTTATCATTTAGGTTTAATTGTAATTTACCTTTTGAATAAGATGTACTACTAAGAATGAATCGCAGAGAAACAGTCTGGTTACTTCTTGCCTTCGATGGGGCAACAAGGCGTTTAAAAACAACTTCATTTTTATACTGATAATGTATCGGGAGAATATCAATCGGTATATTATTGGCCGCGGCTGTCAGTGCGGCTGCTTTCAAATCTCCAGCAGTTTCATTACCTTCGGTAACGAGTAATATTCTTACCGCTGTATTTGGCGGCGCAATCGCCAGAGCCATTTCAATGCCGGCTTCTAATTTCGTTTGTCCCCCATTCAGTGTTGTATTTCTTTGTTTAATATCAACATCTGTTGTGGGTAATTTTGAAATACTGGCTGTTTCAGCGATATCAACAACAGCCACCTGATTAGGCTGGACACTTTCTCCTAAAGCATTAGCTAAATATTCGAGACTTTTCTCCTGAAGTTCCTGTGAAATAGACTGGCTGCGGTCAAGAACAATAATTACAGTAAGATTTTTACTTTTTCGTGTCAGATTTGGTCTTGCAAGCAATATTACCAATAATAGCACGACAATACAGCGCAGGATAATGGCACACCAGCGTCTAACAGGGCTTAAGCTGTTAAGATTTCGCATAGCCAGCCAAATTATAGGCACTAATAAAATTGAACCTAATAACCACCACGGCTGACCAAAATAAAAGCCATAATTATACATCATAATTGCCAGACCTGAATTTGATTATTTCCTGAGTCCACTACATAAAAGTTACCATTTTTATCGACAACAACTCCCCAGGGATAAGCTAACTCACCTGGTTGTCGTCCTGCTTTACCATATAATCCTACACTTTGTCCCGCCGGACTGAATAATTGTATCCTGTTATTACCATTTTCGCAAACAACTAATGTCCCGTCGTCCAAAATATCCAGATCATAAGGATAACGAAGTTCGCCAATACCTGTACCTACAGTACCAAAATATCCATTTAAAACTCCATTAAAATCGTAAACAGCTATTCTGTGATTACACGCATCTGCGACATAAAGGAGTTTCCTTGATTTATCTACACACAAAGCAGAAGGTCTGGAGAACTGCCCTTCTCCAGTTCCAGAACTGCCAAACGCATATAAAAACTCACCCTGCTCATTAAAGACACTGATTCTGTCATTTCCGCCATATTCACCAACGAATATTCTTCCATCTCCTGAAAATGCAACATCGGTAGGATAAATGAAACATCCATCATCGGTTCCGAATTTTCCCCACTGTCTAATTATTTCACCTTCAGGAGATAAAACCATTACTCTATAATAATGAGTATCTGCAACATAAAGATTGCCATCAGGACCAAAGGACATTCCTGTAGGTTTACCCGATTCGGTCTGAGGCATTTCAAATATGTTTATAAATTTGCCTGATGAGGAAAACTGCTGAATTCTGCCAGTTTTATCAATAACATAAACTGAGCCGTCATTTGAAATATCTATTGCTCTCGGGTAGGTGAATTCCCCTACTCCCTGGCCTGATGTTCCGAATTCTTCGATTACCTTTGGGTTTTTCGTAAATGAATAATCATCATCGCATCCAGTTAGAGAAAATGTACATATGCAGAAAATTAAAGCATAAGTCATCCATCGCAAGCGTAACAATCTAAATAATGAAACCAAAATAAGAGACATTAAACCAAAAATGCCAATTAGTATAAGACAGGAAGCAATTACCTGCTGGTCACGAGCATAATGCATCTGATTTAGAAGGCGTTGAGAAAAATTCGGTACACCTGCAGGAAGCAATATCATAGTCGCAGATATTTCAGTCATACTGAACATACTAATTAAAATAAAACTACCCACCCAAAGAGGCCATACATGCGGTAAATGAATATATCTGAAAATCTGAAATTGTGAAGCTCCATCAACATGAGCCATTTCAGAAAGTATTTGTCTTTGAGAATGTCGAGTCAGGACAAGCAGAATTAAGGCAACTCCTGCAAAACGACATGCAAGCCCGATAGAAACAATGAACCAGCCTTCCCTTATTGATGTTGGTAAATGCAGTACGGCCATAATCCTGATGATAGAAACCGCAATAATAGAAGCTGGAAGCAGCATTATAAGAAAAATTGTGCTGCATATTACTAAAGGCAGGATGTGAAATCGAGAATAAGATAATATACGACTGAGAATATTATTGTTTTTTAAATTTTGTTTACTGTTGTTGAGCGAATAAGCACTATAAGCGATAAAATAAGACAGGACGGCCGCCAAAAAGGCGGTAGTCAGTGACCATGTTATATCATCAAAATGTAAAATTAAAAACTGCTGGAATGGTACCATATCCGATACGTTATAAAGGAGAAGAGCAATTGGAATCAAAAGGGATATTCCAAATAATAATATAAGTACTCCCCATCTCCATCTTTGCGATTTAACTTCAATTGTTTCAGTTTCGTTTGGAGATGAAACCCACTTTTGGGAACTTTTACTTAATATAATTGCAAGAAACAAAGCCAATATCGCAACGGGCCATGATGCTCTTGCCAATAAGGCTTCAGAGCCGGTCAAGTCGAATAGAACCGCCAATTCCGTCCCAATCGTTTTTATACCAGCAAGATGATAGGTTGTAAATTCTGAAAGTGATAAAACAAAACATACACTAAAAGTCAACAATATTGGTTTTACGAGTAAAGGTAACGTTACATTTTTAAATATCCCGAATTTATTTGAGTCGAGAGACGCACTATCCCATATCTGCCGATCAATATTTTTCCATCCCTGTCCCAGTAACAACGCAGCCAAGGGCCAGTACCACATAATTAAAACCGCTGTTGTGCTGAATGTCCCTATGAATTTTGCTACTTCAGTTTTGTCAGATAAATATACGCCTAACGATGTGGTCGGACTCAGGAGCAGCCACCACGCATAAAACAAAACATAACGAGGCAAAACAATAGGCATTAACAAAAACAATAGCAATAAATCCTTATGAGCAGAACAAGTTCCAAGCAATCGGCCTGGAATCCATCCTAACAAAACTGACATAGACGCTATAATCGCTGATAAAAACAAAGAGTGTATAAGCGAAGAATATATATCAACGCTTACTTCAGATTTTGCGTCAGTAGTTATTGCTGATATAAAAAGTACGAGCAGTGGAAGTAGGACCACGATAATCCATACTGATATGGAGACTGCTCTTGTTACTTTTATAAATATACTTTCATTTTTCAAGAATCTTTTTCGCTCTCTCTATTGATGCAGGTAGCAAATCAGCTATTTTTTCATACTCGATATCAAGTTGCTCTTCTATCGCATATTTGCTGTACTTTTTAACAAGTGAAGAACGAATCGGGCTGTTATGAGAATCACTTTCAGCAAGTAAAATTTCAAGTTCTTCGCTAAGAATAAAATCCAATAATTTTTTAGCCGTTTCCGGGTGAGGTGCATTTTTTATTAACGCCGCTGTATTTGGAATAGCAAGCGGTCCCTTATCGCCCTGATTGAGAAAATTCAATGCAACCGGATTGCCATTTCTCTGTGCGGCATATACATCGTCAGTATCGGTAAAACAAATATCAGCCTGACCAGTACTTACCCATCTAACCGCCGTGCTGTTTCCGGAAACCAGTTCAATTTCATTAGCTTTTAAACCTTTTAGAATTTCTATCACTTTATCTTCGCCGTAATGTGCGAACCAGCTTGCCACATCTCCGCCAGTCGTTCCGAAAGAAGGAGTTGCCATTGCGATACGGCCTTTCCACTTGCTATCGAGACAATCTTCCAGGGACTTCGGAGCTTCCTGAGCGGAAATTTTATTTGTGTTATAAGCAATAACTCTCACACGTAGTCCGAAAGCATGCCACCTATTCAATTTATCCTTATATAATTGCGGCCAGTCTTTTGTCACTTCGCTTTCATAAGGAGCTAACAAGCCTTCATTTGCAAGCTGTATCGTATAAAATATTTCTCCAGACCAGAAAACATCAGCAACTGGGTTCGATGATTCTGCTCTTAATTTGTTTACAAGCCCCACTGTTTTGCTTGCTTCTGTATCGTAGCGATCACGTACTTTTATACCGGTTTGCTCTTCGAATCGCCTTATTATAGGCTCGGCAAACTCCTGGTCTACCGAACAATACAGAACAACTTCATTACTTGCGGAATTTTGCTTTTTGCATGAGGTTAATATTAAAAAAAGTGATAAACAGCAAAGCGTATATAATATAAATGATAAGCTTTGCTGTACCGTTGTTTTTTTCCTCATTTCCTGCATTCCCTTACCTTTTATATAATGTTTCCTTACTCTTCTACTTCCGAATCACCTGTAGCCGGGAAGTTTTGTTCAATATTACCAAAATATGATTTTATCGCTTCTTCATATCTTCGTGGAATTTCATTTTCACTAATTGCTTCGGCCGCGTTGTCACGTCCAGTCTGAATTACCTCTGATAAATCACGTTTGGTTTCGCCTTCAACTTGAATATCTTTAAAATACCAGCTTGCGATTATTGGTCCCTGCTGAGGTGGTCTGTTAATAATATCTTTTTTTGTGTCATAATCCCCCTCATCATCTGTAGGTCTTGTTCCTGTGCCCATTCCGGGACCGCCAGTACCATTACCAACACGACTTGTGTCACCTTCATCCCATGGCCCCTGACCATTACCAAGCCCCTGTCCCATTCCCTGTCCGAGAGAGCCGATAGCTCTTGCAATTTCATTCAGACTTGCTTCGGTGAGCATCATTTGCTGCTGTAGTGCTTCAAGGCCATCCAACTGCTCGATTGCATCAGATAATTCATCCCCAGTTGACATACCTGCTCCACCTCCCATGCCGCTTCCGGCCATAGCGTTTGCCATTTGTGAAAGTTTATCACGTGCCATCTTCGAAGCGGCGGCTTTATTCATTAGGTCCTCGATTTGGTCAGAACTCAAACCCTGCTTTTGTAAAGCTTCCTTAAGCTCTTTTTTACCCATTTTTGCAAGTTCTTTGTCTAATCCCATCGATTCGAGCTCTTTCTCGAATTCGTCGCTTTGTTTGGCTAAGTCTTCAAGAGCCTTGGATAAAGCCTGCATTTGTTCAGATAATTTCTTTTTCTGCTCATCTGAGAGTTTATCTTCTTTTATTTCATTCTGCATTTGCTTGAGCAATGCAGAAGCCTGGCCGAAATTTCCTTTTGCCAGTTCCATTCTTAATTTCGAAGAAAAAGAATCGGGAGAACCTTTTAACTGCTTGAGCATTTGCTGCATCATTTTCATCGAAGCAAGTGTTTCACTTTTTTGCATATTCTTTACTTTTTCGGAAAGGTCACCCAATTGGCGTATGGCATCCCTTTTAACCTCTTCCGGTTTTGCACCCTCGGGTAACTGGCTTAATTTGCCGAGAGCTTCAGCAATATTGGGATCATTTATCTTTTTCATTTGAATTTTGACTGAGGCAGTAGCTTCTTTTACCTTCGACTCTGCATCTTCTTTCTGTTTTGCAGCCTGATTCTCTTTATTTCTCCTATTTTGGATTCCAAGAAGGTCTTTTTGCGGCATAAACGCAAATAATAACACAACAATCAGCCATAATGTACTCGTATAAGCCCAGCCCTTAGAAAGCTTTATGGGAAAATGACCATGTAAATTCATGGATTCGGCCTTGTTTAAAGCTTCTTTGCAAGCCGCCTCGGAAAATGCGTCATGGTTATCCGAAATTTTTAAAGCTGTACTGAAACGCTCTTTGAGCCCCATTCTTTGGTCTAATAGAAGTGAAATTTGCAGCTTACTGGGCTGCTTATAAAACCAGATGGCAAAAATAGCGGTCGCTACAAAGAGTAAAAATCCAATCAAAGTGTTTGAATTTATTACCTCCAAAGCCAGGAGTTTTTCAGTCATAACCGCAATTATCGCTATAACTCCTGCTATAATAAGGATTTGCCCCGCGTATTTCAGCAGAAGGTTTATACTGCACCTAACCCAAACCGCATGAATGTTTTTTTCAAAAATTTTAAGCATGATTCTCTCCTTATTGGGATTTCATAGCTTTAACTTCACTTTTCTCAACAATTGATCCCTTAGCTGAGATATTAGTATAGACGGTTTAGTCTTGAAAAAGTTACGAAAAATCCCTCTTTTTTACTTAAAATTTACATAAATTATCAATTTTTCGTCTCGACTGAGCTTGCCAAAGTCCGTTAGCATCCATATTTAGCTCGCTCAAAGCAAAGGCGCTAAACATTATTCACTATTTATATCATTAACAAAATCTTGCTCATTTTTCAATAATAAAAGTTATATCATAAGGAGAATTACTATTGCCTTTAGCCTGTTCTTTGCCGCCATCGTCTATCTTATCTTCTCCAACACTGTACACAATAAAACCTTTATCAAGTTTTTTATAACGCAATCCTTTACCATCAAACGGATCAAGAGGAACTTCATTAAAACAATCTCCAATAAGCTCTTCAAGAGAATCAGGTAATCTCTTATTTTTCAATCGAAACCTTTCTATAGCAAGTGCTATCTGGCAAGCACGAAGCTTCGCTATATTATTTATTTCTTCAGAAAATGATTTTGTGTGATTCGGGTAAACCGCTTTGAAAAATAAACGATTCCTTGAAATGCGTTGAACTTCATTTCCAATCTTTTGAACTTCCTGCATACGTTTATCTAAAGGCAGCTTTCCTGCTTCTATATATTTTTTCATAAAATCAAAATAAAACATAGCATTTCTCCTGGTAATTCCAAGCGCATTATATAATGAATAAATTAAGCCTTGAGATTGATTATTGTTTTTTTGATTATTTGTATTATCATACAATATTATTGAATTACACAACTCTCCCATAAATCCATATGACAATCCCGAAAGATTCTGTTTTTCTGTAATTTCCTTAAAAAGTTTTTCAAGTTGTTCTTCATTGAAATCAACTCGATTAACAATCCTCTCAAGCGTCGAAACAGTAGTTTCCTGACCAATAATATTAACTAATTGACAAACTATGTATGGATATTTTGTTACTGAATCTGCAATATTCAGACTCGCTATTATCGATTCAGCCGCTGCTTGAGCATTATTATTTTCAGCATATAAGAGAGCTTCGATATTAAGTAATTTAACCATTTTGACAACATCAATAACTTTCGGAGATTGTCCAGGATTTGCGGGATACCTGCTATATTGCAATAGCGAGGCTTTATGCAATAAATCGAGTGAAACATGATTATCATTAATATAATCAGAAACAGCATTAACGATTTCACCTGATAAAAGTTCTGTTCGAGCGGGTAATTTTGCCTTACCACTAATAGGTATTAGATCATAATCATTTGGTTCTTTATGTTTTGTTGCCGCATCCAAAATAAGAATAGCCGCATTTTCAGCCGTTTCAGGGATAGCGTATAACTGTTCCAATTCTTCGATAGTTACAGGATAACCTTCTGCTTTGAGTATATCTAACTGGGATTTATATTGGTTTTGTGAATTAAATCGGAAAGCTAAAAATAAGACTATAAGAATAATAAAAAATATGATTAATAGATATGAGAATTTAAACCTTATTTTCTTTTCGCTCATTTTTAATATCTCTCTAATAATGTATGTGAATAAGAATCGCAGATGAGTTATTTAAAATTCATCATCCACTCGTAATTACATTAAACTGATATTCACTTTTTATAAAACTAACAAAATCTCGCTCATTTCTCAATAATAAAAGTAATATCATAAGTAGAATCGCTTTTATCTCTGGGATATTCTTTGCCGCCATCGTCTATCTGGTCTTCGCCAATACTATAAACCACAAATCCCCTATCCAGTTTCTTATATCGTATTTCTTTCCCATCATACGGATCCAATGGAATTGAATCGAGATAATCTGGAACAATTTCTTCAAGAGACTCGGGCAATTTATTATTCGCTAATCTATATCGCTCAATCGCTAATGCAGTTTGGGTGATCCTTAGCTCAGCAATATTTCTTAAATCTAATATTATCATACGTCCAAATGAAGGCGCGAAACGACGCAACAACACATGCTTGCTCAAAATTGAGTTAATTTCTGAATCGAGAGCTTTAGATGCCTCTATACGCTGATGTGCAGGAAGATTATAAGCTTTTATTACATCATCTGTAATTTTTAAAAGAATTATTGCATCGCTATCGTTAATTCCTATTGCCTTATAAATAGAAAGAATCGGTGGAAATGCAAATAATACAGGATCTTTGACAGGATCAAAATAACTTGATTTGGGATGCATTATCATATCCATAGTCATGATACGTTGACCCAAAATAGCATTTAAAATGCCACGAACCAGTTCCGCTTTTTCACAATCATTTATAAGTTCAATCAATTGCTCGTCTGATAAACTCGTTTTATTAATGACATATTCTAAAACAGAAATAGCTTTTCTCTGAAAAGCGTTTCTGTTTGATTGCGAACCGAATGTAGGTTCTTTATTCAGCGATCCTGCAACACCAAATATAGATTTTATTGATTTAAAAGCAATATCCGGATTATTATTTTCAGCAGCGTAGACCGCTTCGAGTTGCAATAATATTGTATATTTTTGAATTTGATTAAGAGGTGGTAGTGGTACTCCTTGCCCAAGTCTGTAATCTGCGAGATAGCGGCCATGTTCTAATCCAACTGTTTTATGCAATAATTCAAGGCACTTCTGATTGCTATCAAGATATTGTGAAATAATCTCCTTTGTTTCTTCGTTCATTGATTCGGTTCTGGAGGGAAGCTCTGCTTTGCCAATAACCGGAAGCAATTTTTCGTCATTTGGCAAATTGTAATATTGGAGTGCATTTAAAATATAAGTTGCGGAATTTTGTTCATCAAGAGGCATTAAATACCACTGGTTCAATTCCTCAAAAGTAACTGGATACCCGGCCGCACGCGAAGCTTCAAGCCTGGACGACAGAGTTCTATTCGAATTGATTCTATAAAAAGCGAATGCGAATATTCCAATAAATAGCAAAAATAGTAAAATATTGATTAATTTATATTTCCTGCTTTTCGCTTTATTTTTATTATCATTTTCCACTTCTATATCCATTTTAATACTCAACTGTAAACCATGTTCCTATATTTGATATTCCATGATTAATTAAGTCGCTCTGAGGGAGTGTTTTGTTAATATATTTTTGCATTCCTTCGCATGTCGGAAACAAATTTCTTTTCGCCAGTCATAAAATCTCCTAAATTATATTTGGACTGATTTTAAATTATCTCCGCGATAATGCAAGAATAAAAAGGAATGAATTGGTGGGCTAATGTCGCCATGACGGCCAGGTCCGCCCACCTACACGTAATTTTTGCTATACCATTCTATTGCTGTTTGTAATCCCTGCTCGAAAGAAACGACTGGTTTAAAACCTATGAGTTCTGTCGCGGCAGTTATATCTGCAAGCGAATGTTTTACATCTCCGGCACGTTCGGCGACATAATTTGGTTTGACGTTTTTGCCAAGAGACTTATTAATCATTTCAATAATCTGGTTGACTGTCACTGCTTCGCCGCAGGCAATGTTAACTACTTGTCCGCTGGTTTTTGGTGCCCTTGCGGCTAATAAATTCGCTTCAACTACATTATCAATATATGTAAAGTCCCTGCTTTGTTCGCCGTCACCGTAGATAGTTGGCGATTCATCTTTCAATATAGATGTCACGAAAGCCGGTATAGCCGCTGCATACTGGCTTTTCGGGTCCTGCTGAGGGCCGAATACGTTGAAGTATCGAAGTGCTATTGTTTCGAGGCCATATACATTACTGAATACTGAACAATAATATTCACCTACGAGCTTGCCAACTGCATAAGGTGATAGTGGAGCGGGACACATTGTTTCAACTTTTGGAAGTGTTGGTGTATCGCCGTAAGCAGACGAACTTGCGGCATAAACAAAACGTTTTATACCTGCGTCACGAGCTGCAAGAAGAAGTGTGAATGTTGCGTCAACACAATGCTGATGAGATGCCGCTGGATCATCGACACTGCGAGGAACTGAAGGCAAAGCTCCTTCATGGAAAACTATATCAATATCTTTCATGGCCGCACGAGCGACTTGTTCATCACCCATATCAGCCTCAATAAACTCTATTTTATCAATAATTTCATCAAGATTACTTTTTCTACCGGTAAGAAGATTATCGACTACCCGCACAAAGCAATTTTGCGAGACAAGTTTTTTGCATATATTCGAGCCGATAAAACCAGCTCCGCCTGTAACGAGAAATCTTTCCATAATAAAGTCCCAAAAACACTTAAAACCATGAAATTAGCATATCCTGTCAAACTATCTTCTTTTTATACAAGATTTGTACCAATTTGGGAAGTAAATTTTATGAGCTTTTCAATCTTAGAAATATAGCTTGGTTATTTGATGTAAATTTGATAATATAATTTATAGTAAGATGTTATGAAAAATATGACCAAAATGATTCTTATTATAATTGCTTTTCTAACTTGTACAGTTTCTCCCTTTGTACGGGCTGATTATCCTATTATGTCACAGCACTATGCGGCTGATCCTACAGCAGTTGAGTGGGATAGCCGGCTATATGTATATTGCTCAAACGATGAAGAGAATACAGAAGATAGCGGCTATATCATGGATTCCATCGTTTGTTTCTCGACCAATGACCTGAAAAACTGGACGGACCATGGAGTAGTTTTCGATGCTGATGAATTGTCTTCATGGTATTCAGGAACCGCATGGGCTCCCTGTATTGTAAAAAACCATAACCAACTCTATCTGTATTTTGGAGATGCATACTGGGGTATTGGAGTGGTAACGAGTACTTCGCCAACCGGACCTTTTACTGCTCCCAAAAATGATTTGGTCGTAAAACGTGATAGTATTTCAGGTGGTACTCCCGGCGCAAATAGTACATGGCTATTCGATCCCGGCGTATTTGTCGATGATGATGATACAGTCCATATGTATTTTGGAGGCGAAGGTGCAAATCAGGCACGTTATATCGAGCTTAATTCAAATATGTACGATGCTATAGGTTCAGCAGTACCAATCAATTTCCCTGACTTCTTCGAAGCATCGCATATGCACAAATACAACGGCGTATATTATTATTCCTACGCGGATAATTACTATAGTGACTATACCAATCCAACGCCAACCCCCGGTTCGCAAATCGCTTATATGACAAGTAACAGCCCTGCCGGACCATTTACATATCAAGGCGTAGCCCTTGGCCCACCTCCTGATAATTATGGAAATAATAATCATCATACATTTTTTACATATCAGGGACAATGGTATTGTGTGTATCATAATCGATATCAGGCAACACAGGATGGAGTTTCGACCACAGAGCATCGGAACATATGCCTGGATAGACTTTATTATAATCAAGACGGAACAATACAAAAAGTTATTCCGACTGCTAACGGCTTAACTCAATTAAAGTCACTTGACCCTTTCGTGCGAGTTGAAGCAGAAACAATTGCCAAGCAGAGTGGTATTGAAACCGAATCATGCTCCGAAGGCGGCATGAATGTCACCTCTATTGAAAATGGCGATTGGATACTTGTACGAGGTGTCGATTTTGGAACAGATGCAAATAGTTTTGGTGCGCAAGTTGCCAGTGAAAATTATAGCGGAAGCATCGAATTACGTCTGGATAGCCTCAATGGGACTGTGATTGGAACGTGTTTTGTTCCCAATACAGGCGGTGTTCAAAAATGGACAATGGCGTATTGCTCTATTAATGAAGCTTCTGGAGTTCATGATCTTTACCTGAAATTCAAGGGCGGACGAGAGAGCAACGTTTTCAATATAAACTGGTGGCAACTCAATATCTATTCTAATACAACGTTTGAGAATATTGAAATCGATGCCTCTGAAACTCACCAGACTATCGAAGGTATGGGCGGAGCGATATGTTTTTATAACGGCTGGTTCACTGCTCATCCATATAAAGATGAAATTTTTGACCTTGCTTTCAGCGGCCTGAATCTTTCAATGCTAAGAATTGGAAACTGGTGGCGAGGTGTTGACGGTGAAGATACTGCTATTTATGAAATAGTCGAAGCCGCTAATCAGAGCTTAGGTCATTCAGTGCCTATTCTGATAAGTTCATGGTCACCTCCTGCCTATTTAAAGAGTAATGGTGAAGTAGCAAACGGCGGTACATTAATTAAAAAAAATGGTTATTATGATTACGAAGGATTTGCCGATTACTGGCACGATTCGATTCAGGACTATATTGCACACGGTGTCACTCCTACATGGATTGGAATTCAGAATGAACCGGACTGGACGGCTGATTATGATTCCTGCAGGTTTGACCCGACTGAGGGACAGTATGCGAGTTTTGGTCTCGCACAGGATGCGGTTTATCAGAAACTGCAAATAAATATGATTTCCCCTCCAAAGTTGCTTGGTCCCGAATGCGTCGGTCTTTGGGGTAACGCAGCCGGACTGAAAAATTATATGTCAAACATGAATGCTGATACATTCTATGGAATTGCTCACCATCTCTACGGCGGCAGTACGGACGGAACTCCCGATGGCTACAATCCTGCATTCAATACAGTACTGAACACGACAAATACTCTCTTCCCGGATAAGCCGATATTTATGACTGAATTCGGCGATATAGGCGGCTTGATTTCATGTGCAAATTTGATTCATAATTCCTTAGCTATCGAGCAGGTGAGCGGATACAACCACTGGAGTTTGATGTGGCCGGGTGAGATAGGATTGATCGAAATTGAGTTTCCATGGGGATCAGGTGACTGGACAAATCCAAAAGGCTACTGGCTCAATCCTTCGTACTGGTCGATGAAACATTACTCTTATTTCATCCAGCCTGGATATATTCGGGTAACAACCAACTCCAGTAATACCGACCTTCTAACATCATCGTACCTTTCGCCGGACAATAATCGAATGGTTACAGTTATAATCAATCGCAGTAAAGAATCTCCGGCTGTAGTTACATTTGATGTAAATGACTTTGACTATGCTTATTCGCATATATACCAAAGTACAGAAACTAATCATTTCGAGTCTCTCGGCAGTCTTCACAGCTCTCAGTTTACTGCGGCAGTTTCATCTATTACTACAATTGTTCTGGATAAAGAAGTTGTGGTCGGTCAGGCCGGTAATCCGAGTCCAGTAGATGGTGCAGCAGAAATTCCTTCTAATATCACACTAAGCTGGACACCTGGAGCAAATGCCACAAGTCATGCGGTATATTTAGGAACAGATTGTAACACAGTAGCACTTGCAACACCTTCTTCGCCTGAATATCAGGGGACAGTTACTACATCAAGTTTTATAACGTCAGGCCTTTCTTCCAATACTACTTATTACTGGTCCGTAGATGAAATAGCTTATTCCAGTGTTAGTCCCGGCCAGGTCTGGTCGTTCAGTACTGAACCAGCCGCGATGCACACTCACCTTAAATTTGATGAAGGACGCGGTACTTTTGCTTCCGATTCCACTGGTAATAATTGGAATGGTACTCTCGTTAACGATGCTAAATGGATATCCGGCAAGTTTGGCAATGCCGTAGATTTAGACGGCAGTAATGACTATATCAGTCTGCCAGCCGGTGTAGTTGACGGCCTAACTAATTTCACTATCTCTACATGGATTAATATCGATTCTTCAAGTGACTGGACCCGAGTTTTTGATTTTGGAAATAATACTGATGTGTATATGTGCCTGACTCCACAAAGCGGCGGAAATGGTCCAATTCGTTTTACTATTAAAAATGGTGATATTAGAGATCAAATTGACGGTTCAACTGCAATCCCAACAAATATATGGTCACATATAGCTGTGACATATAATGGAGGTACAGGTATTCTTTACGTGGATGGAACCGAAGTTGGCCGTAATAGTAATATGACTCTCAATCCAGACTCACTTGGTATTACAACACAAAACTATATTGGCAAGTCACAATATTCTGACCCATATCTCGATGGCCTTGTGGACGATTTCCGTATCTATGAAAATGCATTGGGAGCTTCTGAAATAGCGAATATTAGTCAAGCAATCAGTGACTAATAAATGTCACAACAATCGAACTCGAAAATATAATTCTTAGAATGTTCTCAAGTCGTATTCGAGTTCGAATCTCATTTTATGTTGGGCCTCTTCATTTGCCAGTTTAAGAAAAATATCTCGAATTTCATTCGTTTGTGCGGCTTTTGCTAAATCCATATAAAGCTTGCGTGCGGCTTCCTCTTGCTTCATGCCAATTTTCAGCAGGTCGATATAATCCATTTTCGCATCTGGCTCAACATCCTCTACCTGGCTCGTAATGCCAAGGTCACCAGCCTCTTCACCTTCTAAAATAATTCTTCCGGCTTTAATTGCTTCCAGCTTCTTCTTATGTCCAGACTCAACTAAAGCCAAATCATAAAGAGCCTCCGCAATTTCAGGTTCCTCAACAAAATCTGAAAGCATCTTATAGAACTTCATAGCTTTAATCTCTTCGCTTATCGCAAAATCAATAACTTCATGAAATGACTTGAATACTTTCATATTAAGAATCCAGAATTAAATATTTAAATGCTCAATACAAACTTCAAGTGCAATTTTATCCGAATCCTTAATATAGTCAAAAAATTAAGTTCTTATTTCAAAACCTTTAAGAATTATCATAAGGATAAGTAAAACAAGCATAGCGCAACGACGGAAACCAATTCCTTACTAAATACCCGTATTAAAACTGATAATGAAATTATTTGTAACTTTTCTATTGCCTTTACATGTCCACATTATTATCCTACACAAAGCTACACGCTGAAAGAGATGCTCTTTTATATATTAGACACAGGAGCCTTGCCATCTCCCTGGGAGCCCGTGGGGCCCAAGGGGAGATTTCACTGATGAACACAGATTAGATAGAAATTATCCGCCGTTGGCGGAAACATGAAGCTCGCCCACATATGACGAGGAAATGAATATTGGTGGCTGTCCCAATCCTGTTCGGCACAATTGACTTTAATTAAAATTATAATAGGGTCTGCCCTATAATCCCCAACAAAACGACACTTTTAACAACCATCTATAAGACTCGAAAGTGGTTAAATATGCTTAACTTAGTGCCATTATAAGGTGTCCCCAGATATTTAGATATTCCCCCTGGTTATTTGGTTCGCCCAATAACTATCGCAACTTTTACGCCTGATGGCGTAGTTCCTGTACGGAGCATGAATTCACCGCATTCTTTCAGGCACTTCGCTGATCTTGGATCGGGTTGAGGTTGTGATCGAATAAAATCAACAACTTTATTCTCCACTAACGGATCGAACAACATAATAGAAATAGCGCAAGTATTTGTTTCCATCCACTTCTGAATACTTGAAAAAACATCATCAGCCAATTGTCTTGCCATGTTAACAGCGAATGTCATTTGTCCAACTCGATCTAACCTTTGCAGTTGCGGAAGAGATGTTTTGTCGATAACCAGCCACACATTTCGGATCGAGCCCCAAGGAAGTAACTCCGTCTTTATCTGCTTGGTGTTAATAGTAGTCTTGGATTGTAAGGCTTCTAAGTTGTTTTTTATTCTTGTATTCTGCGGGCTTATATCTTGTGCTCGCTTTAAATAAGATAAAGCGTCTTGTTTCTGTCCTAGATTTTCATAACAACATCCAATACTCATTAAATATATATCTGCTCCTGGTGCAAGTTTAAGCGCATTCTTATAAAAAGTGATCGCAGTGCGATAATCATTGCGACTGGCTGCTTCAGCCGCCTTAGCAGCAACTATATCGACTTTTATTGCCCACGATACATCCTCTTTAGTAATGTCAAACACTTGGGGCTTTCCATTCTCATCAGGAAAGAACGCAGGAGCTCCATTGGCAACAGCCATCTCAAGTATTTCAAGTTGCTCTGCATCAGTCCACAGTAACTGCATTCGCTTACGTTCTATCGGAGATGCACGAAGAAATAGATCATCATCTTGGACTACTGTCTTCTCTGAACTTTGGATCACGGCATCGGCCGTATTCACTATTGATATTGCTTTTAAAACTGTGTCGCTAGTGGCACAATATTTCGGCTGAGTATGGTTGCAAATGATATTGGCCATCGCATTCATTTCTAACCAGGGCACCAGTTCTTCAATCCGCACACCGCCCTTTGAGTATTTCTGAAAAAAGGGATTCACCGTGCTGTTCTCCAGGAAGTCTTTCACGGAAACAATTTTATTGAGCTCAGAAACACGGCCAATTATGGCAGCCTGCATTGTCTGATGCGCTAGCTCAACTTTTGCAAACATTTGTGCGTTCTGCGCTGGTGGCATGATGCACTGTTGCTGTATTGTGGTAAACTCTTCTCTGGCAGCTTCTGCGGCAGTAAGGTGTGACGAGAGGTCTTCGGTTGCTTTTGCAATTGCTTGTATTAGACTATCTCCATCGGGGATAATGTAGTGCTTGTCTTTTTTGCTCACCAAATTAAATATGATAACCTTTGGATCGAGATAACCAGTCTTTTCACGGCCAGCCTCGGGTTTGAGTAGTTCATAATTCTTCAGACAATCCAATAGTGGCTGATTATCAATCAGGTTAATTAGTTTTGAAATGTTTTCCGTAGCCGGAGACTCCTCATTTTTCAGCTGGTTAACCAGCCGGTTTCTCTTCCATGAATCAAATATTCCCATTGTATACCTCCACATTAGTTATGTTTCATTGTTTTGAGTACCTGGATTAACTAGGACGCACCGAATGGCGGGACTTTAAGGTTATTAAGAAAAAAGGTCTCCCGTAACCGATATAGAAGTTAACGCTAACTCTAATCGGAAAGGAG
>JAFGPS010000024.1 GCA_016936075.1 Sedimentisphaerales bacterium
ATGACCTGGTTCATCGTCCATTTAATTTCGCTATTGTTGACGAAGCTGACGCAAATCTTATTGATGAAGCCAGGGTGCCCTTAGTTATTGCCGCAAATACTACGGAGCCTGAAATTGATTACTTTCGTATGACTGAGGTTGTAAAGTCTCTTGAAGCTGATGTGGATTTCGATATAGATGAATATTCCCGCAATGTGAATTTAACGGAGTCTGGATTGGACCGGGTTGAATCTCTGTTAGGTTGTGGAAGTTTACATGATGATGAAAATCTTTTTTTGCTAACAGCTATCAATCTTGCGCTTCACGCAATATCACTTCTTCATCGTGACATTGATTATATTGTCCGTGATGGAAAAGTCGAACTTATAGATGAGTTTACTGGTCGAGTAGCTGACAAGAGACGCTGGCCATACGGTCTTCAAGCAGCGGTCGAAGCCAAAGAAGGTCTTCAAATCCAGTCTGAGGGTATGGTAAGGGGCTCAATCACTTTGATAAATTTATTGAGACTATATCCCAAAATAAGCGCCATGACGGCTACTGCTATTCCAGCCGCGGAGGAGTTCAAGCAGTTCTATAATTTGAATATAGTAGTAATTCCACCGAATCGGCCATGTATTCGTATTGATCAATCGGATGTAATATTTACACATAAGCAGGCCAAGATAAAGGCTTTAACAGAAGAAATAAAACGTGTTCATATGACAGGACGTCCGATTCTTGTGGGTACAAGCAGTGTGGACGAATCAGAAAATCTTGCTCTGATTCTGCATGAATCCGGGATGAAATGTCACGTTCTCAATGCAAAAAATGACGAGCTTGAAGCGAAAATTATCGCCCGGGCCGGACTGCTCAATGCTGTTACAATCTCGACGAATATGGCTGGACGCGGAACAGACATTCGCTTGGGAGGTGACAATGAACATGAGAGTGAAAAAGTAAAAAGTCTCGGAGGACTTTACGTCATCGGAACCAATCGACATGAAAGCCGCAGAATAGACAACCAGTTGAGAGGTCGTGCCGGTCGCCAGGGAGACCCCGGCTCATCCAGATTCTTCATCAGCCTGGAAGACGATTTACTTATACGTTACGGTATTCAGGAACTCATTCCTTCTGAACATCAGATGCCGCGACAGGACAATCCAATTGATGACCCTGTGATAAGTACTGAAATCGCACGGGCACAACGTATTATTGAAAACCAGAATTTTACAACTCGAAGAACGTTATGGAATTATTCGTCAGTCCTCGAAGAGCAGCGAAAAATCATCTATCAAAGAAGGCAGGATATTTTTCAGGAAAGAACATCTCTTAGACTGATTGCTTCTCAGGCTCCGGAGCGATTCTCTGAAGTGAGCGCTCTCGTTGGAGAGGATGTTTTGAAAAAGGTTGAAAAGCAAATATCACTATTCCATCTCGACCAGTGCTGGGCTGAATATATTGACCATGTTAATCATATTAAGGAAGGTATCTTTCTCTACAGTACAGGCGGGCTGAATCCTTTGGATGAATTTCATAAAAAAGTGTCTAAAGCTTTTTATGAATTAATGCGGCGAATAGACAACGAAATTATAAATACTTTCAATAATGCTGAAATTGATAAGGATGGTATTGACTTTATAAAGGAAGGTCTTGTTGGCCCAACATCGACGTGGACTTACCTTATCAGTGACAATCCTTTCGGTGATTTTATGCAAAGACTCAGGAGTGGTTTGCAATGTTTTAAAGGACTCAAAAGAGCATTGACAGATAATACACCCTAATTTGCAAAAATGCTGATATACAAAGCTGATTTGAACAAACTACTTTATATATTTATCAGCACCACTGGTCATTATAAATTCTGTTTGTCCGGATGGTATCAAAATAACTTCGGTGTCTTTGAGTTTCTCGATTAGTTCAATGCCTTTTTTTGTTCCCATTACACTTATCGCTGTTGCGAGCGCATCGGCGTCTGTAGCGTTGCCTGTGATAATCGTGACGCTTGATAAGCCTTCTGCTCCAGAACCTGTTTTGCGGTTTATAATGTGGCTTTGTTTTTTGCCTTCGATTATTACAAATTGCTGATAATCGCCGCTGGTTGTGATGGCTCTATCGGTAGCTTTTAGTTTCATTACAAGTTCATTCTCGCTTGAATCATCATTTATATTCGGATTTTGAATTCCAACTGCCCATGATTTTCTGCCTTCAGGTGGAATACCGAAACATCGGCAATCGCCTCCGACATCTACAATCGCTCCGAGTGCATCGGTTTTTTGTATTGCTTCGATTGCTTTATCTATGCCGTAACCTTTTGCTATTCCGCCAAGGTCAAGTTTCATTCCTTCTATTGAAAAGCGAACGGTTCTATTTGTTTCATCAAGTATAAGCTTTTCGTAACCCACTTTTTCTTTTGCCTGGTTGATTTCCTCTTGAGTTGATGCGATTTGTGTCTCTTTTTCTTTGCGGAACAAAGCTGAAAGGGGGCCAATTGTAATATCGAAATCTCCATCAGTGAGTTTGCTGAATTCTATGCTTCTTTGTATAACCTCGAATGTGGATTCACTAACCTGTACATCTCGTTGGAAAGCTTCTTTATTAACGATTCCAATTTCCGAATCGTCTTTATAGTCGCTCATCAGGTCATCAACTTTCTCGATTGCGGCGAATGCGGCAGTAGCGGCTTTTTTAGCTGAATCGGGATTTGACGCTACTATAATAACTCTCGCGAATGTGCCCATAACCAGCCTGTAACCGCTCTCGAATTCGACTGGCTGTTTTCTGATAGCTGAAAAGAATAAAACTGTTATCAAAAACAGGATAAAAACCAATATTGTAATGCTGCGTATTTTTGTATTCATAAATAAACAATCAATAGATATTTTACTATTTTGAAGTTATAATAGAAAAATGAATAAAAAGAAAGTAATAATATTGAATGAAGCAGTCGAAAACGATTTCCTTCCCTTTGTGCAGCAGCCGGGCAGATATATTGGGGGTGAGATAAACCAGATAAAGAAAGACCTGTCTCAGTGCGATTTGACAGTCGCATTGTGTTTTCCCGATGTTTACGAAGTGGGAATGTCTCATACGGGTCTTTCGATAATTTACGATATTCTTAATAAGATGGATTCCGTGGCCGCGGAGCGGGTTTTCTGTCCATGGACTGATGCTGAAGAAGTTTTGCGGCAGAAGAATATCTCTCTATTTAGTCTGGAGTCGAAAGCATCTCTGGGAAGTTTCGATATAGTTGGTTTCAGCCTGACCAACGAGCTTTGCTATACCAATGTTCTTAATATGCTCGATATGAGTGGGCTCAAAATACGAAGTTCCGAACGAAATGAAGAGGACCCTATTATTGTTGGCGGCGGGGGAATGTCAAATTGCTGCGAGCCTGTTGCAGACTTTTTCGATATGTTTGTTTTAGGTGAAGGCGAAGAAGCTATTGTTGAGCTTGCGAACTTAGTTAAAGAAAAGAAAAATGCAGGTGTATCGAAAAAAGAAATATTATGGGAAATTTCCGACAAGTTCGACTGGGCCTATGTTCCGATTGTTCAAGATGGACGAAAGACGAGTAACGATAGACGACATAACGCGGTGGTTAAGGATTTTGATAATGCATCCGTGTCGCTTACTCCGATAGTTCCTTTTGTTCAGGCGGTGCATGAACGAGTCAGTGTCGAAATAATGCGAGGCTGTCCGGGTCGGTGCAGGTTTTGTCAGGCGAGTTTCTGCCGCAGGCCAATTCGCTATCGCAGTGTTGAAAGAATAGTAGAAATCGCAAAGGAGTGTTACAAATCGACAGGTTATGACACTGTAAGTTTACTGAGCTTATCGAGTGCAGAATATCCCGAACTTGAAAAGCTTACTGAAAGTTTACACGAATATTTTAAGGACAAGCACGTTGGAATTTCACTTCCGAGTTTGCGGGTAGATAAACAGTTAAAAATGTTACCAGAATTAATGAGTTCAGTGCGAAAAGGCGGGATTACAATCGCGGTTGAAGCTGCCAGTGAAAAACTGCGAAGTATCGTAAATAAACCTATAAAAGATGAAGATTTATTTGCGGCAGCAGAAGCCGCCTATCGTGCTGGTTGGCAACAATTCAAACTGTATTTTATGGTTGGCTTGCCCGGAGAGACACTTGATGATGTAAAAAGAATTGTTCATTTATCATATGAATTGGCAAGGATACGCAAAAAAGTTGATAACAAAACGGGCAATATTAATGTTGCAATAAGCTGGTTTGTTCCCAAGGCTCATACACCATTTGGCTGGCTTGGTCAAAAACCGAGAGAATATTTCGAGCAGGCGAAACGATTGATTCTCGATGAAAAAAGAGAGATGCGAGCGAGATTCCTTATGTTTAAATTTCACAATATTAACTCCAGCGTATTGGAATCAGCAATAGGACGTGGTGACAGGAAATTGTCTGATGTTATCGAAGCCGCTTGGCGAGATGGTGCGAAATTCGATTTGTGGGACGAATGTTTTAATGTTGAGATATGGCAAAAAGCGTTTGAGCAAAGCGGACTTGATTTAGATGCACTTGCTCAACGGGAATTCACAACGGAAGAGATCCTTCCATGGGAACATCTTGGCGGCCCGGAAAAGGGATATTTGCTTAAACACCTTAAGCATTCAAAGGAAATTATTGATAATTGAGTATGGAATAGCAATTATCTTTATTTTCCTTTGCGAAAGGGTCTGAAAATCATCTCAAAGGTTTCATTATGCCATTTAGTTGTCACTGGAAAAATACCTTTCTCAACAAAATCCACATCTTCTATTGTATAAAAAGCCTTAGGATTAAACTCCATGACAAGTTTAATTACTTTTGGTATTTCTTTTTTAGGAACGACAGTAAACATAACATTTACTTTGCCTTGTGTGCCATAGCCGTCAACGCATGTTACACCATATTTTTGGGAACCGAGTGACTTGACAAGTTCTGAAGCATCCTTTTGTGTAATTACTCTTAAAAGCACAACTCCAATATAAAGCTTTTCGGCGATGATCATACCGACATAATTACCTGTAGCGAAACCTCCTGCGTATGCAATATAGCTCAAATGATTCGATAAATTATTCATAATCTGACCGATAGCCATGAGCCAGATTAATACTTCGAAAAAACCGATAACCGGAGCAAGATATTTTAATCCTTTCGATACGAAGATTACGCGTATCGTACCTAAAGTGACATCAATTACTCTGGCTAAGAAAATTAATAATGGGATAATAATATATGTAAATAAATGTGAATCGAACATTTGAAATAGTCCTAAGGTTAAAGTTTTATCGAATATTTAAAATATTAATATAAGGTCTTTTCTTAAATTCCTTCTACACGGTCTCGAATGTTTTCACGTTTTCCGAAAGTAATCAATCCATCATCTTTTAGTATTTTTCTGTTTGCTGTAGGATTCGGTATTGTAACGCCATCTCTGATAATTGCCAGGACAGTAATATCGTGTTTTCTTAAGTCGGATTCGGCGAGTGTTTTATCAATATAAGGACTTTTTTCAGTGACTTCTATTCTCGAAATTCCATAGCCGCCTGTAAGCTGCAATAATTCCTCGAATGAAACAGGTTTAAGGATATCCTGCTTTATAATTTTCTTTCTTAAATACCTTGTGAGTTTACCAGAAATTTTTCTGTTTGTAAGTATCTTGTATGTGATAAGTATGGCCAAAGCGATAATTGCAAGATTAATAAATACTGCCAATTCCTTTGGAATAAGAAAAGGCAGAAATGTTTTTGAAAGCCATGGTAGTACTGTCTGTTCCGGAGTTAAAGCTCCCGCTGCGGTTGCTATTAATGTAACCAATCCTGCATTTCCTAAAATCATTAGAATCGAAGCGATTTGGCGTCTGCGTTTGTCACTTACGATTAGTTCCGATTCTCTTGTCGTAAAGCCTGTACCGGTGAAACAGGACAAAGCCTGAAACTTTGCCAGTGACCATTCGAGTCCTGTAATCTGAAAGGCAATGGCTCCAATTCTTACAATAATCCATGAAGCAACCAGTATCAAAATAAACAGCAGGACATTAACCATAAATTGAATCCTTTAAAATGTTATTGTTTCTTTATAATTTTACAACCATTTCTTTTTCTTGAAATAGTAAATCATACCGGCTAATAAAGCGAGCATAATCACCCAAACTGCCGCATAGCCGTATTTCCAATGCAGTTCCGGCATGTTATCAAAATTCATACCGTAGATGCCCGCGACAAAAGTCAGAGGTATGAATATTGTAGCGATAATTGTCAAAACTTTCATCACCTCGTTCATCTTGTTGCTTACACTCGAAAGATATAAATCCAGCATGCCGGCTACCATATCTCGAAAACTTTCGACTGTATCGATCACCTGTATTGTATGGTCGTAAAGGTCTCTTATATATACTGTGGTTGAATCCTGAATCAGCTCGGTTTCGCTCCTGTCCATTGCGTTTATAAGTTCCCTTAATGGCCAGACGGATTTTCGTAGAAAAATCATTTCCCTTTTAAGATGATGGATTTGCTTCATCGCACTTTTAGCTGGATTATTAACAAGTTCGTCTTCCAAGACTTCGATTTTATCTCCGAGTTTTTCAAGAATAACAAAATACCCGTCCACTATTGCGTCAAGCAGAGCATACAGAAGATAATCGGGACCTGTTTTCCTGATTCTGCCTTTGGAATTTCTTATTCTGTCTCGAATCTGCTCGAATACATCTCCAATGTTTTCCTGAAACGAAATAACGAAGTTCTTTCCGAGTACTAAACTTACCTGTTCCGTTATAACGGATTGGCTTTCATCATCGAAACGAAGCATCATCAGGACAACAAATATATATTGTTCAGTTTCCTCGAATTTAGGACGCTGGCCTGTATGCAGAATATCTTCAAGTACGAGCGGATGAATGTCATATTGAGTGCCTATTTTTTCAATTGTTTCTATATCGTGCAGGCCGTCAATATTTATCCATGTTACAGAAGGTTTGGCTTTGTATTCGAAACAGTCCTCGATTTTTTCAACCTGTTTTTCCTGGAAATTCTGCTCATCATAATCAATGACGGAAATTCTTACAGAGTCCATTTTTTTCTGCCCAGTAAAGACAAGAGTTCCTGGCGGCAGGCCTGTTTTAGGGGCACGTTCTCTATTTAGCTTCCTTTTTGCCATTAGCTATCATCCTTTCGTTTGACCTTGACTTCGGTGAGCTCAGCCGAACTGAGGCTCTCGACAGGTCAGCAATATTTTCGATTATTAATGCTCTTAGTTAAACTTATCCTGACCAAACGTCAAATATATTTTACCTGAAAAAATGCAAAATAGTTTCCTGAGGGGGTAATTTAAAGAAAAGAATGTTTTTTCGTAGAATTTTTGTATCAAAGTCTTTTTTGGGCCGTCTATATTTATTGAGAGTGTGAGTAGTGTTTGAAAATTATGTTTTTAATCATTCAAGCAGGAAAAACAGATAATATTAAGAGACGAGGAATGGATAATATTATGACAAATTCAACAAAAACCCAGAAAAGCCTGGCCGTGGCTTTTATATTTGCTGCGTGCTTAATAATGCCTTTTTCATGGGCAGATATTCTCGCATCAAGTACTTCTGATGAAAGCGAGAAATATATCAACAAAGCGATAGCCAGGCAATTGAATAAAAATCCGGACGAGCTTACAGATGATGATTATCAAAACGTTGAAAGATTAACTCTTTCTGACAGGTCTATAACTGATATAAGCTCTCTGGCTAAGCTTCCAAATCTTTCGAGGCTTATGCTTAATAGAACTGATGTCAATAATATAGATGTTTTGTCAAACCTTTCAAATTTAGAATCACTTGGATTTAGCAGTACGCAAATCACCAACATCAATCCTCTTGCTAACCTTGAAAAATTACAAACTTTAATGATTGAAAGTTCCACTATAAACGATATAAATGCGTTGGTTAATCTTAGCAATCTGAAAAGACTTCACCTTCAAACTCCGGCAGTTAGCGATATAAGTGAATTAAAAAACCTAAATAATTTGGAATGGTTTGAACTTAAAAGCTCGGAAGTCACTGACATAACACCGCTTGCGAGTCTGAAAAATCTGAAACACATGGAACTTTCCTGCCAGCAAGTTAGCAATATTAATGCTTTAGCGAATCTTATTAATATTGAAACACTTAACCTCAAGGGTACAAATGTTACCAATTTAGAGCCTCTGGCGAATCTCAAAAAACTTCAATCACTCAACTTGTCTACAACAAATGATAATGATTTAAGTGCCTTAGCCAGCTTTACGAATCTTCAAACGCTTGATATTTCGGACTCAAATTTAACTGATATAACGCCTCTTGCTAATTTGGAAAACCTGACAACACTGAACATTTCAAAAACTCAGGTCAATGATATTAGTGCGTTAGCAAATCTTACAAATCTTAGAAATCTTATTCTTTCTGACACGAGGATAACTGATATAAGAGCCTTGTCGAAACTTACAAAACTTAACAACCTTTATCTTTCTGGTACAGGCATCAGTGATATTTTCGCATTAGCAAATCTTACAAACCTTTATACTCTTTACATGTCATGCACGAATGTAAGCGACATTACACCTCTTATGAATTTAAAAAGGTTGGATTCATTATCAATAAATAATATAATGCTAACTGATGAGCAGGTAGCAGAACTGAAAAGAGCTTTACCGAATATTCGTATTAGTCGTTAGGATTTAGTAGTAATAATTATTTAAATTACGGTGGATAATAAAAATTAGGATAGCCCTTGATTTCATTTAATAGCAAATGGTCTTGGGGTATAGGAAATCTTCAAAAAGGGATATTTTTTAAGAATTATTGTAACAAAATCTTTTTTGAGCCGTCTTAATATTGTAAGGATTTAATTTATATCTGGAAATTATGTATGTAAATGGGAATTTTGAACAATAAGGAAACTAATATGAGCTCAAAAACCACTATTTATTTGATAATATTTATATCTGTTTGTCTTGGCTCCCAAAATATTTGGAGTTACGAAATAGATGTACCTTCCGATTCGGAGCAGCTTCGTTTATTTCTTCTTAAAGGTTATACTTCCGCCAAATCTGTAATAAAGGACATTAGAATAGAATATCAAAAGTCTCAGGTACCTGTAAATCTTCGTCCAATAAATCCTAAACTTCGGGAAAGATTAAATATTAGTACAACAACTTCACTTGAGGATAGTATGTCATTTACCCACATTGAAGAATATGTTCAGAAGAATGGTAAAGAAAGATGGGGGTTTTTATATAATGGAAAGTCAACATCTGAAGAATATGTTTCTGATAGTTCCGAATTAGTAAGAACGGAAGATTCGCCTCATTTTAAGATATTTGATGGAAAATACATATTAGATTATATGATTTTGAGTGATAGTTTTACCGATGTAGGCCGAGCTAATTTAGAAGTAAGTGAAACCGGCTTTTTCGAGTCAACTGAACTATCGAACGAATATTCACCTATAAAATTCTTTGGTTATAATACAGTTTTTATGCCCGATGATGTCCTTTCGGATCCTAATGTATATATAGAAACAACGCCCGAAATGATAGATGGTCTTTTAACATATATGGTAAAAGCGCAAATCAAAATATCAGATTATATATTCGATGTGACTTACTGGCTATCGCCGGAACGTTCATGTCTTCCTCTAAAAATGGAATTCTGGCAGAATGGTAAATTTAAAAATCTTATTGAAACACAAGAATTTATGAAACTTGAAGATGGGCGATGGTTAATTAAGTCAATACTTCAGAGAAATTATGTAGGCGATGACGCCCAGGAGATAGTGAATTGGATATATAAAATAAGAAAGATTGAACTTGATCCTGAGATTGATGAAGATGTTATATTTAATACATCACCAGATAATTTGCCCGAAGGCGCTGAGATTTGTGACAACCGTTCTGAACCCAGGTTGAGATATATTAATTATCCTGCTCCGAGCTTGATTAATAAACCTTTGCCGGACCTGAACGAAATTGGAATAAATATTTTACAGGCTGATTTAAATGAAAATAATGTTTTGATTTGTTTTTTCGATATGCAGCAGCGGCCGTCAAGAAATATTGTTATTCAATTAAACAAAAGGGCACAAGAGCTTTATGAAAAAGATATAATAATATTAATTGTTCAGACATCGGAGATTGAAAATAATTCACTTGATGAATGGATTAATGAAAATGATATTTCTTTTCCGGTAGCTATTAATAAAAATGGAGAAAAAGTAAATCGCTCTACTTGGGGAGTAAAGGCACTGCCGTGGCTGATTTTAACTAATAAACAGCATAATGTTGTTTCTGAAGGATTTTCAATAAACGAACTGGATGAAAAGTTAATGGAAATTTAATATTTTCAATTCAATATCATCATTTTCAATAACCTCTCAAATACCTTCCTGTGCAAATATCTGCGTTAAAAAGATAGATTAAAAAAATAAAAAAAAGATGTTACATAATTGCGTTTAATGTGACTATATACTAAGGAAATAAATTTAATTGATTTGAAACCGGTTTTCTTTGGAATGGGGTGGTGTTAATCTGGGTGAAGTGTATGTGTTAATTAGATAAAGGGAAATTATTATCTAATGAATTGTATAGTATTAAACTATATTAATGGAACCAGATTATATGTTTAAGGAGATAAATATGGAAGCTAATTACACTTTTACCTTTCTGAATGGGGAAAAATATCGAAACAGAATACTTTATATGGCAATATTGGTTCTACTAATACTTGGTCAATATTCCAATGCAGATCCGAATTCTTTTCAGTCTGATCAATATGCGGCCACAGCAATAAGGTATAGACTTGTCGAAGGCAGCACTTTGACTGTAAGTTCTACAGTTGAAGATGTACTACCTGTTCAGGTACCTGTAAGAGGCTATTTCTGGCTAAAACGGTTGCCGAGTGATCCTCTATTCAAAAATTACTCTGTGAATCATCTTAAATTTCAAAGCACGGACTCATCGCTATTATCATATAGCGGCTCATTAAGCGGAACATATCGTGTTGGAGGAGAAGTGGCTTTATTACAGCAGATGGTTCTTAAAGGTAAAATTAATGATAGTAAAGAAATGCTTTTCGACAGCGGCTTGCAATCGATAGATGTAAATTTCCCATGGATAGAGATTGAGGTATTTCAGTTGTTTCCTGACAGTATGCGCGTTATTGACTTACATTTAGTTGCGGTTCCATGGCCCAAAATACGATTCTCTACAGCAACGAGTTTTACATCTTCTTCCGGAGTAAAAGTTAGCGACGGCGATATTATCAGCACATCAGGAAAAATAATACGCAGAAATAATCAACTAACCGGTAAACTTGGAATAATGCCGATTGTTCCGGACCTCGGATTGGATGCAATGATGCTCCAAAAACTTTCTAATACGGATTCTGTAAGTAATTCCAGGGCAATATATTTCTCTCTGCCTCAGGATGTATTCAGTGAGACTCTTGGTTATTTGCATAATGGAGACCTGCTCAGTGACAAAGGTTCTGTAATAAAAACCTACAAGGATTTTATTTCTCCATTTGGACCTATGCCGCCTATTGCAGATTATGGCCTTGATGCTGTTGTATATTCGAACCGTGGTGAATTTCTGTTTTCCATAGAAAAAGATTTCTTCTCGGAGATACTTGGTAAAAATATCTCAAACGGTGATTTGCTCAGCGAAAAAGGATATGTATTCAAAACAAACAGTAAACTTCTTTCAAAATTTAAACTTTACCCGACGTTCGCGCCGATAGATATCGGTCTGGATGCTGTTTACATTTGGCCATGGGGAGAGGTCTGGTTTTCGACGAAATCATCGTTCCCTGTAGAGCAATATGAGAATATTAGACCTGGTGATTTAATAAGCTCTTATGGTAAAGTAGTTTTTAGGAACTCTGAATTACTGAAAGCTTTCAAGCCTACTGAGAAAATCGCGGATTTTGGGCTTGATGCTCTTGAGATTCTATGGCCTAACCTTGAAGCCAATTTGAATGAAGATGATGTTGTTGATTTGGCTGATTATTCAATTTTCATAAATGCATGGAAACCAGGCAGCAGTGATAATGACTATGATTCGGATTGCATTGTTATTGATGGCAATCCTGTTGATATACAGGAATTGCTGGCTTGTTTTGAAGCTTTGTTGGAGGAAGAGCAGTAAAAGTAGAGTCTATGAAGAAGGCGAAGTAGAAGAAACTATTGGCAAATTATTGCGTTGGATATTCTGAGCTTTTTAAATTCATGATTATAATACTATGGCATTCTTTCAAAAGCACGATAGAATAGCGGTTTTTGAAAGTTGTCAGTTAATGAATATTACGAATAAAAGTTCACATCGAGTCTGGCCGCTGTATGGTGCGGCGTTTATGATGTCCATAACCGCAAACTCATGGTGGACGTCTATGCCATTTATCATGCGTAATATTGGCGGCTCGGAGGCGCATGTCGGATATGCCTGGGCGGCTAATATGTTAGGTTACCTGCTTTGCCTGCTTTTGATGGGATTTTTTCTGGGCAGTCACAATCCAAAAAATACGACACGTCTTTCTTCTGGCATCATCTGTTTATCAACTGTCTTAGTCGGCGTGATAATTTATATAATTTTTAATCATAACTTGAAAGGCAACCTTGCTTTAATTTGGAGCGTTATCGCGTTGGGTGCTGTTGCCGGCGGGGCGACTTCATTGTATTGGCCGTTTCTTATGAGCTGGGTTTCTGAAGACCTCGAAGGAGCTGTTCTGAATCGCAGACTTGGCATGTATAATGCTTCATGGTCCGGAGCACTCTTAATGGGGCCATTGATAGGCGGCTCACTTGTCGAACGTTCTAATTTGTTACCGGCTATTTTTGTATCGAGCGGACTGGTTCTTTGTTTCCTGTTTTTAACTGTTTCCAGTGAAAGTAAGTTTCATAAGGATTTGAGTGGAAATGAGCAGGGCAAAGGCAAGAATAATCAAAATATAGAAAATATTATACGATTACGATGGATTGCAAGAATCGGACTGTTTAGCGCATGGGCCTGTATCGGTCTGGCGCGTTCTCAATTCGCTCTTTTGTTTACTGAGTTGGGAAATACAGAAACTATGTTTGGTGTGCTTATCACAATATTTGGAATTTGCAATTTTACTTCAATGACACTTGCGGGCAGATTTGCTTTCTGGCATTTCAAACCTTCTCTTTTATTTGCAGCACAGGCTATGCTTGCAATATCACTTGTTCTTATTCTTTATGGTACTACTCTTCCAGTGTTTATCCTGTTATTTATTATAATGGGTTTAGGTTTCGGATTTATCTATAGTTCTCATTTGTATTATGGAACTTGCGGTGCAAAAAAACGCTCCGTCCAAATGGCTATTCACGAAGGAACAATTTCTTTAGGAGTAGTTATCGGTTCCGGCTCGGGTGGATATATTGCGGCTAATTTCGATACTTATCAACCATACAGATTTATGCTTGCTTTAGTAGGGATAGGATTCCTTGCACAGATTTTTCTATTGCCGCAATTGAAAATAGCAAAAAGAAAAAGCTAACAAATATGTTAGCTTTTTCTTTGAAATTTTATATTCACTTTATACGAGCATTTAATTAAGCTGAAAATGGATTCACCTTATAATCTCTTTCCTTATACTCAAAGTAATCAAAATCAGCATGATACTTAGTCCCGGACAAATCCTGACAGGCCATTCCAATAAAATTGCCTGTGAAACTGCACTGGCCGGGAGCAATTGCTTCATCTGAAAGAATACTTGCGTCAAATTGCTGCGGCAGCCAGTTCCAATCTTTATCCACACCTTCTACTTTATATGCAAAGTGCAGCCGTTCATAATCAACTTCAACTCGCAGATGTACAGATTTTCCGGATGGAATACTGATAGGGGCTGTGAATGCATCTGACATCATGGCATCTGGTATACATGACATTACACGCAAATGTTTGCCTGTTTCTTCATCGTGCGAAATATAAATATAATGCATTTTTGTACTGTTGTAGTAGCAAACAAGACCAGCCATCTGTTGATAATGTTCAGGCTCGAATTCCATTACTGTTTCTGCACTGAAACAAAATGCCTGTTGTCTTCTTGCAACGAGTGATTGTTTGAATGTGGTTCCAATTGATTCGAGGCCATAGAGTCGCAGGAAACTGGCACGTTCAGTAAGACTAAACATTTCCTCCGGCCATGGTGTACGTAACCACTGGAAATCTATTGGTAATTCCGGCGAGTCGAAATCTTCGCGAGCTGGTTTTTCGGGGAATTTATGTTCCGGCAATTTTGGTGCCGGAGTTTCGAGTGTTGGGATTCCCTGTTTGTCTAAAGTATATAACCAGCCGTCTTTATCCCATTGTACTTTCTGAATTGCTGTTTCGCGGCCAAGTACGCACCGTCCGCGATTGCGTAATGGCCTGCCGCAGAGATAGACCATGTATGTTTCGCCGTTCTGAGTATCGACGATACTTGCGTGACCGGCTTTTTGTAATTCTGTGTCAGGGCGGAAACGCGAAGTGACAACATATTTATCCGGGTGCAGTTCGTACGGCCCGGTTATGTTTTTCGAGCGAGCTAATGTTACCGCATGTCCCCAGTTTGTGCCGCCTTCGGCTGTCATTAAATAATACCAGCCGTCACGTTTGTAGATATGCGGCGCTTCGGTAAAGCCGATTGAAGTACCTTTAAAAATATTTATTCTTTCGCCAATTAGTTTGCGTTTCTCATGTGAATATTCCTGCAACACGATTCCGGCAAATCGATTTTTTCCCGGGCGATAATCCCAGAGCATGTTGGTGAAGTATTTACGACCGTCATCATCGTGGAAAAGCGAAGGATCAAAGCCGCTGCTGTTCATATAAACCGGGTCCGACCAGTCGCCGTCAATAGTTGGACTATAAACGAGATAATTATGAAAATCACGTAATGATGCGCCACCTGCGCCGCCGAAACTTGAGCGGCCAAAACGTTTCACGTCAGTATAAATCAACCAGAATAAACCGTCTGAATAACTCAGGCAGGGTGCCCATATGCCGCACGAATCCGGGTCGCCAAGCATATTGAGCTGGCTTGCGCGATTGAGCGGACGAGTAAGTAATCGCCAGTTGACCAAATCACGAGAATGGTGTATCTGTACGCCGGGATACCACTCGAAAGTTGAGTTTGCAATATAGTAATCGTCACCAACTCGAACGATTGATGGATCCGGATTAAAACCTGGCAGTATCGGATTTTTTATTGTCATTTTTTACTCCTTATTCATTAGCTTCAGCGGCACGTCGTGTTTCAAGTTCCTGTTCAATTTCGTGAACGCGTTTCTGGCTCAAAGGATAAACCAAAAGCGAACCAGCTTTAAGCAACGCAATGATACCCGGTACGAGTGAGAATGCTAATAAAATACCTAACTTTGCATTGTCACTTTGTGCAATATAATCGCCTTCCGGTGGTTTAACATAGTTGTAGTACGCCAGGAACCATGGCAGAAGGAAACCACCAACTGTAACACCGGTCTTTATAGCGAACAGTGAAGCTGAGAAAACCAAACCTGTTGAGCGGCGTCCGAATTTCCATTCGCCGTAGTCAGCAACGTCACCGTAAAGAGCCCATGTCAAAGCCGAAGTCGGTCCCATGCAGAGGTATCCGATGGCATTTACAACTACCAGAAGTGCAAATTGTTCTTTTGGTAAGAAATAGAATGTCATAAAGCATAAACCCGTAATTGTGCACAAAATCG
Source organism: Sedimentisphaerales bacterium (assembly GCA_016936075.1). GTDB lineage: Bacteria > Planctomycetota > Phycisphaerae > Sedimentisphaerales > Anaerobacaceae > JAFGPS01. The sequence goes on from JAFGPS010000024.1 coordinate 15,709, forward strand.
CTGCTGCGTATTTCTTATCAATTTTCCTGGCTATAAAGCCGAGCATTATAGTTCCGGCTATTTGTGCCAGCATACCTATAGAGAGAAATATCGATGTTTTATCGAAATCAAGTGATCCTATACTGAAAAGCGGCATTTCATCACTGTTATAAGCTGTTACCCAAACCCAGCCTGAATCTGGTCCAGATGGTGTATGGTCTGCAATCCCGTTAAACTTAATCCAATCAGAACCCGTGTTATAAGTTGCACCTTTAATGCGTACCCAACAAGAATCATCATAATAAGAATCGGTAGGAACTTTGAGTTTGAATATTACTTTGTATGTCCCTGCTGTTGGTACATCGAAATTATAGCTGGCTGTACCAACTGGGGCCGGAGGACTTGAATTAACATCCTCAACAACACCCAGGGCTACACTATTAACATCCAGGGCAACACCAATATAAGCACCTGATGCATTAGGATCATCAGAATATGTTTCCATTGGAGCAGTTAAAACATCTGCTGATTCAGCTTCACGCCATAATTCATCTGAGATGGCATCATCTGATAGAGTTCCAGCATCAACTGCAAGATCATCCGTAATAAGAAATCCATCGAAATACAAACCATCTTCTCTGTATGCTACTTCCAGTGTGTGCTCACCCGGTTCCATTGTGAATTCCATTTCTGTTGGACCGCCTACAAGATATTTGAAGTAGAATACTGTTGAGCCTGACCTTAGAGCAATAAATGAAGTAGACAATACCGCCGCTAATAAGAGCATTACCCATGGGAAGTTTTGAAAAAGCTCGCCTAATTCTTCTTTGACGTTGGTCTTTTGTCCTTTCGGAGGTTTAACTCTCTCTTTTGTTGTAAAGAATGTTGTCCAGAACATAAGAACGGATACGACAGCGAAAATTGCAAGAGTCAACTGGAAACCCAGAACTTCATTGTCACCACCGAGATATTTTACGAGAGGCCGAACAAATAAAGAGATTAAAAATCCTCCTGAAAATGCCCCAACAAAACGATAACTCGATGCAACCGTACGTGTATTCGATGAAGGGCTTAATACTCCCATAAGAGAGGAGTAGGGTACGTTTATAACCGTATATATTACAAGCATTAAAGCGTAAGTGATATAAGCGTAAATAAGCTTGCCGTTTTCACTCAGGTCGGGTCCGGCAAACATCATATAACCACAAATACCGTAAGGGATCGCAGCAAATAGAATATAAGGACGGAACTTACCCCAGCGAGTGTTTGTTCTGTCTGAAATCAAACCCATGATCGGGTCGTTTACTGCATCGAAAATACGTACAATCAGCATCATTAGTGCAACTTTTTTTGCATCGATACCCCAGACATCTACATAGTAGTAAACGAGAAAAATGCCGAACATCTGAAAAAAGAAATTCGATGCAGTATCGCCAAGAGCGTAACCTATATATTCTTTAGTCTTTAGGCGATGATTTGATAGTGCTGGTTGTGACTTGGATAAGTTCATAGAGATTCCTCCTTACTATGGAATATTTGAGTATTGCCAGTGAGGTAAAAAACGTTTGAAACCGGCTGTTCAGTAGAATTGAACAAGCCGTGCAGTAATTTATACTTCATTGAAAAATCCTTTTAATTGATATTTCCAAAATATAAACGTTTAATAACATAAACAATAGTTTTTAAGCCGTTGTTAATTGAGCTTTTAGAGCATATTTTAGATTAGGTATCATAACATCACAGATACTATCTGGAAAACAAAAAATGTTACTTTTTTGTTAAAAACACCTTTTTTCCAGATGTATGTGAGAAATTGGAAAGTTTTCTTGTATAGTGAGTTAAAATAGCAAGGAATTACATATTGATGAATGATAATATGCCCAAATATCCATTATTAAAGGCGTTGATATAACTTTGGGTTAAGATTATAATATTGCGAGCTATTTAGTTGTACATGAGCAATTTATAATAGAAGGGAAGATTAGAATGAGAAATGTCAAGAAGGTTTTTTTAGTTATTACACTATGTCTGATAGTCACATCTGGTTTTTCATTTGGCTCAGAACCTGAGAATGCAGGAAACTTTTCGTTTGTACAACTCTGTGATCCACAGTTAGGTTTCGGCGGTTATGAACATGATGTAAATTCATTCCAAATTGCCGTAAAGAAAATAAACGAATTAGAACCTGATTTTGTAGTAATATGCGGCGATATGGTTAATACATTTGATGAGAAATCGCTTTCAGATTTCAATGATATTAAAAATGACCTGAAAATGCCATGTTATTGTTGCCCCGGCAATCATGACGTGGAAAATACACCTACAGTAGAATCACTGAAAAAATATCGCGATTTTTTTGGTAAAGATTATTTCGCTTTCGAGCATAAAGGATATACATTCGTAATGACCGACACAAATATAATAAGAGTACCAGTCGAAGGAGAAACGCAAAAACAGGATTCATGGATTAAAGAAACGATTAATGCAGCTCACGAAAAAAAGAGTCCTGTGTTTGTGATAGGTCACCATCCTATGTACACGAGAACTCCTGATGAACCTTATGGAAATAATTCTTTGCCGGTAGAAAAAAGAAAAGAACTTCTCGAACTTTTCGAGAATTCCGGAGTTGTCGCTATCCTTACAGCACATACACATCAATCAATAATAAACGACTACAATGGAATCCAATTAGTTACCGGCGAGACTACAAGCAGAAATTTGGATGGACGTCCTTTCGGTTTCAGACTTTGGAATATTTCACCTGATTCAATTAAACATGAGTTCATATCTTTAGGAATGCCAACTCCCGCTTCAAATCGAAGAGGCAGACGATAAGCAATTTAAATCAGTATAAGTGAACTATTTCTAATCTAACGGAATTACCTTCATGTATTTCTTTTGCATTTCGAGATACTTCGCGTTTTCCGCGGCTGTTGACATGTGTCCGCCGACATGATCATAAAATGTCAGCTTATCGCCGATAAAAGTATCAGGTTCCGGCGGTTCTGTATTATCGTATGCTTTTTCTCCAAGTAATTTATATACAGACGAAGCATAATGTCCCGCCCAGAAAACTCCAACCGGGTCTGACCATTGGTCTTCTGTCCCTCCTGTAATGAGCAACGCGCGAGGTGCCACGAGAGCTACAAGAAAGTGCGAATCAAAAGGCATTTCATCATAATGAGAAACCCAGTATTGAAGGTTTTCGCAATAATTTTGAGGAGATAGTTGAGCTACATCATCAATTGTCTCGCCCCAGTCGTGCCGAGCCATTTGTGCTCCGCCAAGGCCGGAACAGCTTGCAAAGCAAACCGCTACTCGTTCATCAAATACGGCTGCCATAAGAGCTTGTTTGCCTCCGATAGAGTGCCCTGTAACAGCAATCTGGGCACTTACGCGAGGATCAGTTTCCAGGTAGTCAAGACCTTTACTTACAACCCATGCGGTTTTTCGAATAGCTCCCCAATCGTCACCCGAAGGTGGAGTACTTCGTACATTAGGTGCACTGCCCCCGAAATTTACTGTACCAAATCCCATCTGAAGGCATTGCTGAAGATTACCGCCGCGTACAAGAGGAACTTTGCCCGGAGCATTAGCTGGAATTGTATATGTCACTGTTAAACCACTGCTTCCTCCTCTACTTCCGAACATGCCGCCGCCTCGCGCATTGCTTTGTGGGGCAGGAGGCGTAAATGGTGTTCCGTCTTTATTAACAAATTTTCCTGTTGCGGTCAAAGAAATCGTAGAGATGTCGCCGCTCATGCCAGTTGTCGGTTCACCAGCCGTCCAGACTACATCGGGGGCTGTATCTGGAACTCTGCCGAACATGTAGCTCTCGATAATCTTTAGAACTTCAGGTCGGCGTACTTTAATCCATGTTTCAGCATCCGTTACTTTTTTCCCGTCAAGTGTAGTAAGTAAATCGGGTACTGAGTCACGCCAGCCTTTGACGTTTTCTTCGCTATAGTTTGACCAGTGACCGGAAGCCGCCCAGCGATGCAAGCCGCTATAGCCTTCTTTTTTGTAAAAGTTGTTACGCCGTTGAATCTGGAAAGTATCATCCGGCGGAGTCAGGAGTGTTTCTGGATCCAATACATTCTCCTGAATACCTGTCTGCGGATTTACAAGAGGTTTGGGACGGCCGAGAATAAACTTCGGACCATCAGGCAAAGCTCCTCTTACGGCAGGGGGATGATTTGGTAATAACGGAAATTTAGCCTTTTCTTCAGGAGTAGGGCGAGTTGGTGCATTATCTGCTATAACATATAGATTTAATACAATTAGAGAGAGAATGCTTAAAATAATCATTAACTGTTTCATCGTGTTCTCCTTTTAGAAAAAATCATCTTTTTAAAATAGGCTAAATTACAAGAACGATATTAATTATATTATTTTTCTACAGTCAGGATAATTTTCTGAAGGTCTTCGTTTCTTGATGAATTACCTATCATTATTTCGAACTCGCCAGGTTCGACTGTATATTCCATGTTTATATCATAAAAAGATAAAAGTTCAGGTGTTATCTCAAAGTTGACTGTTTTGGATTTTCCCGGTTCCAAAGTAATACGCTTGAATCCTTTGAGTTCCTTTACTGGTCGTGTCACAGAACTAATCTTGTCACGGATATACATCTGGACGACTTCATCGCCTGTCTGTTTGCCTGAGTTAGTGACCTTAACTGAAACTGTAGTAGATTCGTTTGCTTTAATATTTTTGCATTTCAGTTTGGGTTTGGCAAACTCAAATTTCGTATAACTCAGCCCGTAACCGAACGCATAGAGAGGACTTACTTCATCAAATAAATATCCTCTGCGAGCTGCCGGTTTGTAATTGTAATAGCAGGGGACATGACCGACCGAGCGTGGGATGCTTATCGGTAATTTGCCGCCCGGGTTGTAATCGCCAAAAATTGCTTCAGCTATTGCTTTGCCTGATTCCTGTCCGAGATACCAGCATTCGAAAATCGCGGATGCTTTTTCCGAAAGATTTCTGATAGAAAGCGGCTTGCCGTTGAAGAGTACCGCGATAACAGGTTTGCCGGTTGCGACCATTGCATCGACGAGTTCGTCCTGCTGGCCTACCATATCGAGCGATGCTCTGTCACCCATATGATTATACATCCAGCCTTCACGCGAAGTCTGTTCATTTCCACCTATTGCAAGGATAATAACATCGGCCTGCTTTGCGACTTTTACGGCCTGCTTAATGCTTTTCCTGTTTTCAGCCGGGTCGGCAAGTATAACTTCATCCTGGAACCATGAGCCGCCAATCGTGATTTTGCATCCTTCGTGATAAAGAACATTAATACACTTTCCTGCTCTCTGTCGGATTCCTTCAAGGACTGTAATATGATATGGAGGTACGCTGCTATAGCCTCCGATCATAACACGGTCTGCGTTCGGACCAATAACCGCGATTGTTTTTATTTTTTTTGGTTTTATAGGAGCAACTCCATCGTTTTTCAAAAGAGTTATTGTCTCTCTTGCTGCCTGTAAAGCAAGTTTTTTGTTTTTCTCACAACTTACAACCTTTTCCGCGATTTCAGGGTCAACGTACGGGTCTTCGAACAATCCCAACCTGAATTTCCATTCGAGCATTGGAGCGACGAGTTCATCAAGCATCGACTCCTTGATAGTTCCTTCTTTTACAAGCTCGACAATATTTTTATAGCAATCTGGTTCTGGTAGTTCGATATTAACTCCTGCTTTTATAGCAAGAGCCGCGGCTTGTTTGCCATCTTCCGCTAAGAAGTTGCCGAAAAATTTGGGTCTTTCGTTAAGCTCACGAATTGCGTAATAATCCGAAACAGTAAATCCCTTGAATTCCCATTCGCCGCGAAGTACATCACGAAGCAGCCATTTATTGGCGTGCGAAGGGATACCATCGATTTCGTTATAAGACGGCATTACACTGATAGCTCCTGCCTTTTGGATTACCTCTTTAAATGTATAAAGAAAAACCTCGCGAAGAATACGCTCGGAAACATTTGCCGGTGCGCAGTTGCATCCTGATTCAGGCTGGCCGTGCGCGGCGAAATGCTTGAGAGTTGCTATGATATGTTTTTTGTTTTTGAATGTTGCGTCACCCTGGAAACCTTTTACAGCCGCTATTCCCATCTGTGCTACAAGGTAGGGGTCTTCGCCGTATGTTTCTTCGACTCGTCCCCATCTTGGCTCGCGAGCTACATCTACTACCGGAGTCAATGCCTGATGTGTACCTCTTACACGTGCTTCTTCCGCGGTCATTTCGAACAACTTTTGAACAAGGTCTATGTTGAATGTTGCTCCTAAACCTATCGGCTGAGAAAAACTTGTCGAATCAACTGCCATAAGGCCGTGGAGACATTCCTCATGGAAAATAACTGGTATTCCGAGCCTGCTGTTTTCGATAAAGAACTTTTGAACTGTATTTGTAAACTCGGCGTGTTCTTTTGGCTTCAGGCCGCCGCCGGTGTCATTGGGACGTCCAATCTGTCCTATACCATTTCCATGCTTGAAACTTTCTTTGGCTTTCTTTTCATCAAAGTGGCCGTTTTCATCGATGAAAGTATTTTTCTTTTGTTCCCAAATGCAAGTCATCTGAGCGGCTTTTTCTTCAAGTGTCATGCGTGACAACAAATCTGCAACGCGTTTTTCAACCGGTAAAGAACTGTCCTTGTAAGGAATAGAATTCATATTTCACCTCCGGTATATTTAATTTATTGTGATAGTTTCAAAGATTCACTCAAAATTGAAATAACGAGATGCCTATAAAATGTTTCATTTATAGGCATCTCGTATTGTTACACAAGTATTAAATTTTATAAAGAAAAACTAAAGTCTTTTCATAATAAAACTTATTGACTTTCTTCTTCCTGTTTACGACGAGCCATCAAGTCATCTTCGATTTCAGACATCTTTTTAGTGCTTAGAGGATACAATACCATCGCACCAACAGCAAATAAGCCTATTATTGCCGGAATTAGACTCATCAGCATAATAATTCCTTTTATAGCTTCTGGTGATTGTGTTTCCGGTGCTGGAATTTCCACTCCATCTGCGCCAATTGTCTTTCCAACATAACCATATGCCTCAAGAGCCCAGCCTATTACTGCGGCACCAATAGCTAATCCGAACTTAAGTGCAAATAATGAAGCAGCCATAATCAAAGCGGTTGACCTTCTGCCTGTTTTCCACTCATTATAGTCGGCACAATCTGCATACATTGCCCATTGCATAGCTGAAACCGGTCCTACTACAAAAGACCTGACAAGGTTAATGACGAAAATCAAATTAAGGTCGTCATTTTTTAGGAAATAATTGAGAGCTGTTACAATAATCGCAACTAACAAAGAACCCCAATAAGTAAATGCTTTACCAAAGATACGAGAAATAAACTTTGTTGCAATAACACCAAGTATGGTACAAAGGGTGCCTGATACCATGTAAGCAAGTAGAAGGTTATCCTCTGACCAACCGTTCTTAAGGTGAATTCCAAATAATGCTACGTCTCCATTTGAAACAAAATATTTGAAATAGTATGTTCTGACTCCGCCGGGTAAAGAAACAAAGAACAGTTGGAAGAAAGTTGCTATACCTATCATTAACCAAGGTGCATTTCCAATTAAATCCTTTATATCCTGACCAATTGGATTTCTTTGTCCCTTCGGTGGGTGAACGCGTTCTTTTGTACTAAAGAATGTTATATAAAGTAAAATAGCGGCTAAAATTGAAAGTAATATTATTGTTATCTGATAACCTTTTGCATTTGCTACACCTTCACCGCCAAGGTACTTTGGTAACTTTGTGACTGCAGTCAGGGCTATGAGCTGGCCTGCGAATACACCGACAAAACGGAATGATGAAATTGTTGTTCTGTCTTTTGTGTCAGGTGTCATGACTCCCATTAACGCCGCATACGGAACGTTTACAAGAGTATAAAGCATCATAACAAGCGTATATGTGATATAAGCATATATCAGTTTGCCAGAGTCAGTTAAGTCTGGAGTTGTAAATGTCAAGACACCTGCGATTGCTAATGGCAGTGAACCATATAAAAGAAAAGGCCTATACTTACCCCATCTTGTATTAGACCTGTCGGCTAATACTCCCATCATCGGATCATTAACCGCATCCCATATTTTGGTGACAAGGAACATTGTTCCCATGGCCGCAGCGGATACACCGAATATATCAGTATAAAAGATAGGCATGAATGTCATAAATGTGACAAAATATAAATTGCAGGCCGTGTCGCCTAAAGCAAAGCCTAACTTTTCCTTAATAGATATTTTCTCTATTGCCGGCATAATTCACTCCTTTTATTTCTGAATTATTAAATTTCATCCACAGGTTTGAACGGATGAAATAACAAACCTGTACAGAATTTGTTGCTTATAATAACGAAGGCTTTATGATTTGGCAATTTTTTTCCGGGTAAAAGTCTTAATTATTATTCTTCATTATAATTCATATAAGGCTCATTTTATTCCTGAGGTAACGGAATTTTGTATTTTATTTTGTAAAAATGCTTTGTCCTTGGATAAACTATGATGTAAAATACAGCTTTTCGGGGCGTGGCGCAGTTTGGCTAGCGCGCTTGACTGGGGGTCAAGAGGTCGCAGGTTCAAGTCCTGTCGCCCCGATTTTTTTAAAAATCAACTTTACTTAGGTTTCTTTGCCGATTTATTCCAGACTGTGTGAATTTATTCTGTTATTGGCAAGAATGGCAAAATCGGTAAAATTTACAACTCCGTCTTTATTAATATCCGCACGTTCATAATAATCATTTCTTTTATCGCTTTGATTTTTGAGCCAATATTTATTCAGTTCCATCAGGTCCTTTTTGTTTACGATTTCATCAATTACCAGGTCACCGGCTAAAGGTTCTTTATTGAATACAAAAGAAAATGGTTCCGATGGCAGGTAATGATTAGGATCTTTGGGATTGTTCGGATCGGCAAGTTCATCGTATAAATAAAAAGTGATCCAGTATAAAATTTCTCCATCTAAAGCCTGATATGACATGTGTAAATGTGAGTCGGAGCGAAGTGCATGGATATAGCTATGATTAAAATCCATACCAGCTTCGTCTATTGTAAATTGCGGATAATCCTTGTGCACCATTCTTAAACCCGGCGATATTGATAAGCATTTGATAATTATCCTGTAATCTGTATCCGGCTGACCTGCCAGAGACCTGTTTGGATCGTAAGTGTAACCAGCGTTGGTATTATAATTCTGGAACGCATCGAATCCGGGTTCGCCGAGACGATATGGATAAGATGAAAATATACTTTCATTCAGTGGATAAAACCAGTTACTGTATTCAATTATTCCGCTGTCACGATATTTTTGGCTGCATTCGACAAATAATTTTCTATCGTCTTCAGTACCTTCTATTCCGTCCTGGTTAATACCGATGATAAGATGGTCGAGAGGACAGTCGGCTAAACAATATGACGAAATAAATAATAGTATAAGAAATTTTGTTATATTTAAGAATTTCATCTTTTAACTCCTTCTTAAAAAATGTTAAGGATTTTCAGGCCATTTCGGAGCGGCTTCGGGGTACCAATAGCATTTGTCCGGCCAGTTATATGTCTGCTCGAATTTCAGGTTTTCAGCGTGTCCGTCAGTAAAGAGGTAATTCGATATCCCTTTGTGCCTGTTCCAGGCGATAAAGCGTTTGGCGTATTCAACGGAACCTTCCCATTGTTCGGGATGTATATGGTCCGCAAGGTTGAACTGTTCCGTATCAGGTGCCTCACTTATCCATATGCAATACATTGGCCGTTTTATATTATTGATATTATTGTACTTATTTTTGTTGCCGCTATAGCGATATTGAACAGGGTCAACAAGCGCGTTTACCGCAAAACTTGACAGCCGTCTATCTGTCTGTTCGCTTAGCGGCTTATCCCAGTCAACGAGATTTTTTGCGGTATCGCTGGGGCAGTTGAACAAAAGGCTTTGACGTGTATATTGAGCTAATATTCGCAACCAGTAATCGTTTGGGTCGGTTATATGGCACGAGCTTGGCGGTAATTGATAATTAGAATCAATGAAGTATGTTTGTGTTGCTATTCCCATTTGCCGCATATTACTCAGGCACGCAATTTTTTTAGCCTGTTGACGTGCTCTGTTTAAAGACGGCAAAAGAATTCCCATCAGTACAGCAATTATTGCAATAACGACCAAAAGCTCGATTAGAGTAAAGCCTGATTTTTTAATTACAAGTATATTAAGTTTCATAAAAAATCTTCCAGCTGATATTTACTCATTATGATTATGGTCATGAGTGTCATTATCTTCGAGTTGATATATACCTGATTTACCCCAGTTTTCGACAAGTATCTCGAAATCATTAACATCCACTATACTATCGTTGTTAAGGTCACCTGTAACAGGCTGGTATATTGTTCTCGCGAAATGTATAGTAAAATCTGCAGAACGCTGATACATTCCGCTTGCGTCATTTGCGGAAATTACGATATAGACTTCTTCGTCATTTTTATCGAGCCAGAAATAGAATCCCATGTGTTCATGTATTCCCCATGCGTTATAATCTTCGAGCCAGTTCGTTTCTAAATAATACACATCTCCATCATTGACCAGCATAGACGAATCATCATGTAATAGCGTAAAGAAATCGTCTTCAAGAAGGTTATTGCTGATTCTCTCTCTTTTAATATAAATATCCCACGCCGGAGAAGTATTTGCGTCAATGCTTTCGAGATTCCATGCCCCTTGAGGTCCATGTGCTGAATGCCAGCCGTCGATATGATCAAGACCGTTAGCATCTCCATAACCTCCTTCTTTGGTATATGGGAAATTGCAAGTATAGAGTTTTTTTGTTGGATCGCCGGGTTTTGTTATATATTGTTCTTCTTCTTTGACTGGTGACAAAACAAGAAATGTATTTCCATTAGTATGTTCCCAGTTCGGCCAGTTCGGTGTTGCACAGGGATGTATTGGCGGTACAGAGAAGAACCATAATTTATTATTATCAGTTGGGTCAGAATCAATATATCCTTCACCAGGATTGTTCCAGTCTGCCGGTCTCCATGTCGGATTTATTCCTATGTGTGTATGTGCCGAATTACATTCCGCTTTTACAAATTTAGTTATAGACATAATTAATATGCCTGCAATTGAATAAATGAATACTTTTTTCATCATATAATACTCCCGTTTTCGTCTAACGTTGGAAATTTACACAACAACGCAATTAAATGGATAAATACCAATGTTGTGTGTAAGCTTTATTGTTATTTGAAATAAATACGAAAAAATGTCACTCTTATTAAGAGTTAATAAAAGAAGCAGGAGGTCCGCGTGTGAAAAAGGATTGGAATTCAAATGTATCAGGTATTTTATGAATGATGAATAGAATGAAATCCACAAATGGTTCGATTTTTTGTATTGCTGATTTAGATAGAACTATAGCTTTTTTAGAAGATAATAAAGATTGCTGACAAATTTGGCATTCATTATGATTATGGTGTTCCTGATGTTTTACATTATTTAAATGTATAAATATCAATAGACCTGTGCTCATAGCCGCAAAGCTTATTAGCAGGATAATCAATAGAATTTTATGAGCCAGTCTGAACAACAAGAATCTCCTTTTCTATTGTGAGCAGGCAGGGCAAAGACCCTCAAGATGTACCTGCTGATGAGTAATAGTAAAACCTTTATGATTCGCCGCAGCCATAGGCATAGATAAATCTACTAAGCAATGTGTGCTGCCGCATTTCGTGCAGGTAAAGTGCGGATGACACTGTTTTGTTGTACACCTGTGAGCCAATTCATAATGCGAAGCTCTTTTATTTATAAATGCTTTGTGAACAATTCCAGCTTTGATGAGACTTTCAAGTGTTCGATAGATAGTGACTTTATCGAAATGTTTTACTGATTTACTGGAAATCGCTTCCTGGCTTATTGGTTTACGAGCATTGAATAAAATTTTCAAAATCAATACCCTGTTTTCGGTGTGGTAAAGGCCTGCCTCTGTAAGCATTTTATAAATATGTGTGTCAAGATTTTCGTTCATAATTATAAAATCCGCAAATTTAATGGTGATGGTGCGGCTTGTACTCGCCAGGCTTAACGAATAACATTGGAAAAACAATATCGCTGATACAACATGGAAGCCAGACTGATATAAACAGAACAAATATCATACCGAACAGTATTGTTACTGATAAATCGCGATGCGTGTTCATAAGGACATGGAATGAAGAAGCCCACGTGCTTAGTAAAACATGACCGGCATGCGGAAATTTCGTTCGAGGTAAAAAATAGGCAATCAGGATACCGAGAAAAGCCGCGGGATTTACTATATACCATTCTTCGATAAAGCCAAGATGTAAATGAATTTCTGATTCTTCATGCTCATGTTCGTCAATGGATGCTGTTTCGTGATTCTCTGGTTCGTTAGCTTCTTCTGTTTCATGTAATTCGTGTAAATTTGCATGAGCCGGAATTGCTACACCAAGGAGACTTTCACCAAAGAACGGCAGGATACTATCGCTCAATGTTGCAATACCGATCGAGCCGAAGTAGCCAATTATTAAAAGCATTATAATTGACGTCTTTTTCTTGTAAATCATGTAGAGGCCTGAAGTTACCATTGCAGAAAGAACAACATGAGCTGGGTGGAATACTTGGAATAACTTTAGGCTTGTTTCATTGCTCATGTTTTTGAAAATCAGCATACATGCAATACCAGTACAGGCTCCGAACAAGGTAAAAGGAGCATGATGTTTTAATTCATGAATTATCGGTGTTAGTTTATTCATTAATATATAGCCCTTAATGAAAATAGAGTTTTAATTTTAATAATATTACCATAATATCAAATATGCAACTAAGTTGCAAATGTTATTTTGAGGTATTTTAAAAAAAGAGTATTTTAAGGAAAGTGTTTTTTATGCATGAATCCAAAAAAACGTTGTAAAAATGTCTTAGTGCAATTAAATTACTCTTCTTCGGTTAGTTATAAGGTAGTTTTATTATTGGTTGGGTAAAAATCAATGAGAATAATACAATCATTATCAGATTGTGGCGATGTTTCTAAAGGTGGTGTTCTGACTATTGGGAACTTCGATGGAGTCCATCTTGGTCATCAGGAAATCTTAAGTTTTGCGCGTCAAAAGGCTGTTCAGCGCGCTGCTCAATTAATCGTGATGACTTTTGAACCTCATCCTGTTGCGATTCTGTATCCTGAAAAAGCTCCGGGAGTATTAACTCCACTGGAAGTAAAACAGAATCAACTTGAAAAACTTGGAGTTGATTGCCTTATTGTGCTGCGTGATAGTGCTGAATTACTAAGCCTTTCGCCAGAAGATTTTGTAAGAAATGTAATTGTCGAATATCTTCAGCCGAGTATGGTTGTAGAAGGAGATGATTTCAATTTTGGTGCCACAAGAGCAGGTAACATTAAAACGTTACAGAAACTCGGTGTAGAATATGGCTTTAAAGTTCATGCTCTACAGTCTAAGAAGATTAAGTTATCAACAGGTCAGGTTGTGCGCGTATCAAGCACGATGATTCGATATATGCTTGAGAGCGGCCATGTTAATGATGCCAACGTTGCTTTTGGAAGACCTTATAGACTTATTGAAAAAATAATTCATGGCCGCGGAGTTGGTACAAAACTGGGTTTTCCCACATTAAATATGAAAGTACCAGCACAGGTTATTCCCGCTGAAGGTGTTTATGCCGGATTTGTATATTTAGGTGAGACTTCGGATGATGCACTGAATTCTGAAAAACGATATCCAGCGGTTTATAGTCTTGGACAGGCGAGAACTTATGGCGATGAATTTCCTTTGTTAATTGAGGCGCATTTATTTGATGAAAATGTTCCTGATACAGCAGGGAAATATATGGCGATGGATTTCATTAGTCATATTCGAAATCAACATAAATTCAGGTCACCAGAGGAACTTTCGTCACAAATCTCAAAGGATTGCGAAAAAGCAAAGGAAATTCTATGCAGTTAGATAACGTTTACAAAGAAGCAATAGATTTAATTAATAAGTCCGAAAGGATTTTAATAACTACACATCACAAACCTGATGGCGATGCAATCGGCTCGTTGTCCACGATGAATGATGCTCTGGTTGGCTTGGGCAAAAGCGTAACATCTTTAATTTTGTCACCGATGCCTGAATGGTATAAAAGTCTGTTTCCTGACAAAGTACCTGTTCTTGGCGAAGATATAAAAATTGAAGAAGTTTTGGCAGGGCAATTAGGTCAATTCGATTTGATACTTATTGTTGATACGAACAGTCCCGGACAACTTAATGATTTTAAGAAATATATCAAGCAAACAGATACACCGATTCTTGTAATTGACCATCACAGAACTTCGGATGGTCTGGGTGCTTTGGAAATAGTAGAATCCCAAGCCGCAGCTGCAGGGCTTGTAATTTTTGATTTCATCAAATATGCAGGCTGGGAAATCACAAAAAAAATGGCCGAATCCATGTTTATCGCAATTTCAACTGATACCGGCTGGTTCAAGTTTAATAATACCGATAGCAGAGTCTTCGAAGCTTGTTCGGAGTTGATTGAGTTGGGCGTAAAACCATCAGAGATTAATAACAAGCTTTATGAGACAAGCTCATATGAGCGTATAAAGCTGAAAATTGCAATGCTCAATACACTTGAACTGTATCATGATGGAAGGTATGCGGCTATGCAATTGCTGAAAAAAGATTTCGATAATACGGGGGGAAGTTACACAGAGACAGAAAATTTAATAAATGAAGCAAGAGAAATTAAAACAGTCGATGTAACTGCTTTGTTTATCGAACTTGGTGACGGCCGGATTAGATGTTCATTGCGCAGCAAGGGCGCATTTGATGTCGGAAAAATCGCGGCAAAATTTGGCGGCGGCGGCCATAAAATGGCAGCAGGAACTTTCGTCCCCGGACCAATCGAGAACGCTAAACAATCCATATTTAATGAAATAAGTGAGATATTAGACTGATATTTTTATTCTATTCATTAAAAAGATTAAGCCAGTTTTGGCTAAAAGCGAGCAAATCATGTCCATTCACTTTGTCATCATTAGTTAAATCTGATACATAGGGTTTCTCTGAAGTATGCCATTCTATTGCAAGGGTAGTGTAATCAGAAAAATTGATATATCCGTCTATATTGAAATCTGCCGCTGAAATCATTTCCTGTGATGTGCCGAAAATTCCCCAGCTTGATGTATCCTGATTTTCGCTTTGCCATACGGTAATAAAACGCCCATCATCAATAAATGTTACAGCAGGGCATTTCTGGTCTGAATCTGTGTAAGAATTAAGGCGGAATTCATCTCCGATACGGTTTCCATTTTTATCCAATCGCTGGCCGAGTATGTCCTTTTCATTCACATTTGGATCACCTTCACTATCCCAAACGACTACGAATTGCCCAGAATCATTTATTGTAGCCTGTGGATTTTGCTGAGCTTTTTCAAGCGTAGAATTTATGACAAACTGTTTGCCAACTGGAGTTCCGTTTGGTTCGTATATGCGTGCATGAATATCATCATTACTCGCAAGATTCGGATCGCCATCCCATGTAACAAAGAAGCAGCCGGTAGAATCCATTACTATTACCGGCTGCGTGAAGGAGGAAATAACATTAGTGCTTACCTTGAATGGTTCTGAAACAGGTATTCCCTGAGTATCGTAAAGTCTTGACATTATAGAAAAGTTGGGTCTGTTTCCTTCTATCCATACTACAGTAAAGTTTCCATTCGGATCCATTGCGATATTCGGATATCTGCTATCAGGATCAGTACTAACCTGAAATTCGTTTCCTAAAGCTGTTCCGTTATTGTCAAATCGTCTGCAGCAGATTGAAGTTGAGTTTGGATCAGTTTCGCTTTCCCATACAATAACAAAAGAACCGGAGTTGCTAATCGCAATCTCTGGACAAATCTGGTCATTTTCTATTATCATATTATTTACATGAAGCTCATCACCTATAGGAAGGCCATTTGTATCAATTCGTTGAGCAAAAATATCAAACCTTTCTTCGTCTGAGCCAAATCCTTGCCATACAACGATAACTTCATCTGGTGTTTTTACCGCGATGGAAGGTTCTGTCTGGTTTCCTGTTGTTATTTGATTAATTTGAAATTCGTTTCCGACTGGACTGCAATTGGGTTCAAATATTCGACAGAATATATCGTTTGATTTGTCTGAAGTTCCAAAATAACTGCTCCAACTCACTATGAAACCGCCGCTAGGTAAAGCCGCAATATCTGCATTTGCCTGTGACTGGCTTGTTCTAAGATTTACTTGAAACTCATTGCCATGAACTTGTACGAGAGATAAGGCAATAAGTAATAATGATGAAATTTTCTGCTTCATTTTCATTACTCCTCTTTTTGGTTAAAATATTCCTCAATACGTGTTTTCTTTCAAAATTTATATAGACCTTCAGCGTAACATTTAAAATCTCACCTCACGCACCTCAGGCGTATATATATAAGGCCAATCTCGAGTACAAAATGTTGACTTTAAAAAATGTTTTTTTAAATTATTTTTGTTATTTTAAGGAGTAAGAGTGTGTGTTGTGAATATATGTGCTTGTAAATAAAAGGGTTATGTATATATGTGTTTATAAGTATTTTTACAGACATTACTATTTTAAAATTATAGAACTAACTTACGAGTACAACTAAGTTCTATCTGGGTTTATTTTTAAGTTGATTTTTCGTTTATTAGATGTCTTAAAAAGGGATTTCATTTCGATTTTGTAAGTAGTTGTCTGTTTAAGATTTTATTTCACGTAAATTTCTGAAACTGATTTGATTAAAATAAAGTATGCCGCTAAAGGTTTTAATTAAGGTACAATTACATATAATTATTTTTTACTTGACAGTGTGGATTCAAATATGCTATAAAATAGATAGTTATAGGAGCCTGTCCGTTATCTGTGGTATGGAGTTTTGGCAATGTTCCTTTTATTGATCCAATTTGGATTAAGAAAACCTTATCGTTGTACTTTTGATATAACGAAAGAAATCATACCCCAAAAAGTATGTCAAGAAGATTACTTGTGTTTGCTATTTAAACCATTTCTATTTCTACGTTTTTTAAAAACTTAAAACATCGCAAATTGATAATTACATTTTATTGATTTGATTACGATTGATATATCGAAGTATATCGATAACCATTTTGTTATTCTTTGAAGGAGATTGGTTATGATGAAATAAAATTCAGTAACATTATCCTGGGCAGATACATGTCACTTAAAATTTAAATAACATTAGTGAAAGATTATGTTTCTATTGAAATGTTCAAACAATCAATGTTATGGATTGTTTTGGCTTATAACCGAAATAATCAAGTTTATTTTTTAATGAAGGAGTTGTGCTATGTTTAAAAAATATGTTTCTGCAATCTCAATATGCTTATTACTTGTATTGATGAGTACAAGTGTGGCAAATGCAATTGAAAGTGTAATACGAGAAGCTGAAGATGCAGATTCTATTACTTCTCCCTTAGAGGTCGTAGATGATGATTCTGCTTCAGGTGGGCAATATATCG
>JAFGPS010000025.1 GCA_016936075.1 Sedimentisphaerales bacterium
CGGCAGGACAGGCGGCATATCAACGACCGTGATGTGTACGTTCTGAACGAAACCGTCTCGTGCAAGTTCAATCTCGAAATGTCGATGACCGAAAGTATCGTGAAAATCGCGGAAGAAGTTCAGCCGGACCAGGTTACGCTTGTGCCGGAAAACAGGAATGAGCTAACGACCGAAGGCGGGCTGGATTGTGCCAAACACAAAAAGAAGCTCGCTGAAGTAGTTAAAAGAATGCACAAAAAAGGTATTCTCGTTAGCACGTTTATTGTGCCTGACATAAAGCAGATAGAAGCTTCGATAGAAACCGGCTGCGATGCGGTCGAGCTGCATACGGGAATGTACGCAAACGCCAATACACAGAAAAAGGCGGAAAAATGTATCGAGGATTTGATAATCGGCAGAGATTACGCCCAGGATAACGACCTTATAGTACACGCCGGTCATGGTTTGACTTATCGAAATATCGCGCCAATCGCGGCTATTGAAGAATTGTGTGAATTCAATATTGGACACAGTATCATCTCACGTTCGGTCTATGTCGGAATCAGGCAGGCGACAGCCGAAATGATACAACTTATAGATAAGTACAATTTTTAATAATGAGTTCTGCATATTTTAGTAAAAAACGTATTGCTGGCAAGATGCCCACGCTACAAAACAGTTAGGAGTAAGACATGTTTACAGGAGCAATGGTTGCTTTAATAACACCTTTTCAGGATGGTGACGTCGATTTTAAAACACTCGATGAGTTGATTAACTTTCAGATAGAAGGTGGTATAGATGCGATTGTGCCTGTCGGAACAACAGGTGAATCGCCGACACTCAGTACAGAAGAGCATAAACAGGTAATACAGAGAATCGTAGATGTCGCTGGTGGACAGGTCCCTGTGATAGCAGGTGCAGGCTCCAATAGTACAGCAGAAGCAATTGAACTGGCCGCATACTCCAAAAAAATCGGGGCAGACGCTACCTTGCAGGTAACACCCTACTACAATAAACCAACCCAGGAAGGTTTTTACGAGCATTTCAAAGCAATAGCAGAAGAAGTCGATTTGCCGGTAGTTTTGTATAACATACCGGGTCGATGCGGTGCGGGTATGACACCTGATACTATCGCGCGATTAGCAGAGCTTGAAAATATAGTTGCTATTAAAGAAGCGACTGGGAGTCTTGACCAGGCCAGCGAGATTATGAACCTTTGTGATATTACTATTCTTTCGGGCGATGATTCCCTGACACTTCCACTTGCATCAGTCGGCGCAAAAGGTGTAATCAGCGTAGTCGCCAATATTGTTCCTGCTGACGTTAAAGCGTTGACAGACTTGATTCTTGAAGGTGATTTGGTTTCAGCAAGGCAATGGCATAAAAAATTGTTCAAACTTTGCAAGAATATGCTCACGCTTTCGACAAATCCGATTCCGATTAAAGCCGCGATGTCTATGTTAAATATGGCACCAGAAGAGCTTCGCCTGCCGATGACACCTCTGGAAGAATCGAAAAGAGCTATCCTGAAACAGACTTTGAAAGATTACGGTCTTTTGAGCTAAAGTGATTTTGTTGGATTAGAACCCTAAGCTGCAATAAAGCTTTTATTTGCTTTTATGGTGCGAGGAATATATCTGTTGTGCAGGATGGAATTTCGTTACCTTGATATACGTCTGTGTCCTGCAGAGTGAATAAATCATCATGAATTGAGCCTATTTGGCGAGTTTTTGTAAATTCTACTCGGCCGTCTCCAAACAAAATATTTTGCCCGCGATTGTTGTGATTTGAACTGTTTGCGTGTAATAGTTCCTTTTTAAGCTCTATCGTAATAGTGACAGAATAATCAGCCGGCAGTGTCTCGAATATCGGATTTCTATCTGACATCAAAACTTTCCTGCAAGACATTTTACCTCTTGATTGTTTTTGACATCCTATAGGGAAACTATAGCTTACATATCTTCTGTCGGGAAAATCCTTTAAATCCTGGCACTGTTTTTCATAGGCTTGAAATTCTTCCTTTGTTATCCCGAACGTATTTCTTCTTTTGGCACCCTTGCAGACAAAAAATCCAGGTTCTACATAACCTTGCGCTATCAAAATGTACTTGTCTGCCGTATTAGATTCATCTTTTTTGCCTATTTTCCACCATGGAGCACCTTCGGCTCGTGCAACAGAAGGAGGTGTGTTATCATTATCAGACATGTATTTGCGTAATCCCTGATAAATATCACTCATCCCCATCGAACATTGCTGCTGCCAATATTTTTGACGAGCATAACCGAAAGTAGGAACGAGAATACCAGTAAAAATAATTAACGCCGCTGCTATGGCTGCTACTTCGCTGAAATTCCTTAAGAAACCGATTTTTACAGGTTTACGTTTATCCTGCTCGGCTTTAAGTAACTGATTCAATTCTTTATTGGGATTTGAGGCTTTTGGTATTCTAAGAAGTGTTTTTTCTACAATATAGTCAGGGCAGTTTTGCATTCCAATCGTTTCGAGCGGCTTAAATGCAGTTTTCAACTTCGAATACAATTCCGAAGCTTCTTGATTATCCGCTATCAACTGAATGGCTTTTGCAGCCTGTTCTGGTGATGTTATACCTACACAATATTCAAATATAAGTTGTTTTTCTTCAGTACTAACAGAACTCATTTTTCGTCCTCGTTCCCAAAAGATGTTTTCCAATCTTTTGAAAAACGGCCAACAGCCGTATGTAACCTACTCTTAACTGTTCCAATAGGTATACTCAAAATCTCGGCCATTTGTTTGTAAGAAAATTTGTTAAAATACGCTAAAGTTATTATTTCCCGCAAATTTTCCGGCATTTGAGCCAAAATATGCGCAACGCGCAATGAAGTTTCGTTTTTTTCCAGCTCATCTGACGGAAAAGTATTATCGGATGCAATGGTATTAAGCATCTCATCGAATGAAATGTCTTGGGAATCTGCTATAGAACCTATAGGAATTGCGGCAGTTCTTTGCCATTTTCTAAGAGCATCTTTGGCTTTATTGGCTGCTATTGTAAAAAGCCATGGACGCAAAGGACGGCTCTGGTCAAAGCTTTCTATGCTGTTAAATAACTGCATAAAAGTCTCCTGGAACACATCTTCGACAAGCTCCTGCCTGTTAAGGAATTGCTTTAAAAACGTATATAGTCCGTTTTTATATCGGTCTACAATTTCCCGAAAAGCGTTCTCTTGTCCCTTCATATAAAGGCCAAGGAGTTCTGCATCAGATATTTTTTTAAAATCTTGAATCACAATCATAACTCTTCAAATTTAACATTTGAGGAACTTGTTCATTATATCAGGTTTCCATTATAATTAAAATCTTAATTTTGGATAACTATTCATCCTGATAAAACTGTCTTGAAAAAACACGTCAATGAAGTATAATCCTGAAAGTAAGTATCTGAACTACAAAGTTCACTATAAGCTATTAAAGAAAGGCAAACTAATGTCGCTTGAAAATATGAAAGCAATGCTAAATAAAGCAGCCGAACAAAAATACGGAGTGGGTGCTTTTAATATTCTCGATTATAATTCCACAAAAGCAGTCGTTTTAGCTGCAGAAAAACTAAAAGCCCCGGTAATAATCCAAACTTCCGCTAAAACTGTAATTTACTGGGGGACAAAAGCAATTATAAACTGGGTAAAAGAACTTGCTGAAGAATCAAAGGTCCCCGTTGCATTGCATCTCGACCACTGCAAGGACCTTGCCCTTATTCAGGATTGCATAAATGCAGGCTGGACTTCAGTTATGATTGATGCCTCGTCGAAGCCTTTCGAGGAGAATCTTTCCCTGAGCAGAGAGGTTATCGATATGGCAAGGCCTGAAGATATTACCGTCGAAGTCGAACTTGGTGCAATTGTCGGCGTGGAAGATGATATACATGTAAAAGAACAGGATGCGCACCTGGTAAATATTGAGCAGGCTCTTGAAATGTGCTTCACCCTCAGGCCGGACTGCTTCGCTCCGGCTATCGGAACGGCTCATGGACTCTACAAAGGAACACCGAAAATTGCATTTGATTTACTTGAAAATATCTCAAGCCAGATTGATATTCCTCTCGCCCTGCACGGCGGCACGGGACTTTCTGTCGAAGTTTTCAAAAAGTGTATCGCTCTCGGATGTGCCAAAGTTAATATTTCAACCCAGTTGAAGTACGCACATATTGACGGCTTTGTAAATTACCACAAAGCACACGATACTGAATACAATCCGCTGAAAGTGATTGATTCTCAATACAAAAAACTTGAAGACGCCGTCATTGAAAATATTAAGATATTCGGCAGTGAAGGAAAGGCATAAAGGGAAAACATGAGCAAAATAAAAGCGTTGATTTTTGATTGTGACGGCGTACTCGTCGATACCGAACGTGACGGACACAGAGTCGCTTTCAATAGAGCATTCAAAGCAAAAGGATTAAACATAGAATGGGATGCTCCCTTATACGGCCGCTTGCTGGAAATAGCTGGTGGAAAAGAAAGAATGAAATTCTACTTCAACGAGAACGGCTGGCCGGAATCTATCGAAGACAAAGACGCATTCATAAAAGAAATGCACAAGCTCAAAACTGACCTGTTCATGCAAATCATAGAATCAGGCGAACTCCCCCTTCGTCCTGGTGTAGCAAGAATTATCGATGAAGCAATCGCAAACAATTTAAAACTCGCGGTCTGTTCAACTTCGAACGAAAGAGCCGTAAACCTCGTAGTAGAAAAATTGCTCGGCGAAAAACGAAAATCATATTTCAACGCGATTTTAGCCGGAGATGTAGTCTCAAAGAAAAAACCAGACCCGGAAATTTACAACCTCGCACTGGAAAGACTCAAATTAAAACCAGATGAATGTGTCGTTGTCGAAGACAGCACAAACGGATTCCTCGCTGCAAAAGCCGCCGGCATGCACTGCATCGTAACAACAAACGGCTACACAGAAAAAGATAATTTCCCAGAAGCAGAATTAGTAGTCCCTGAATTAGGCGATCCACCATCCGTAAATGTTACAATAGATACAGTTTTAAACATAAGTAGGGTGCGTTGAAACGCACCTTTTTTAAATTCTATATTTGCGATAAGTCTTTGTGTAAAACCTGAAGATCATTATTAAGGATTTGCCAGATAATCTGAATATCAATACCAAAATATTCATGAACGATACGATGCCTCAAGCCAACAATTTTATACCATTCTATTTCTGAATGTTTATCTTTAAATTCTTCCGTTAGCCGATTTGCTGCTTCACCAATAATTTCAAGATTTCTAACAACAGCGTCGATTGTTTTCTGGTCGTTAGAAAATATATCATATGATAAACCTTGAGTATATTGCTCTATTCTACTAATAGCTTCGAGCATATCATCAATCAATAAGCGAATTGGTCGATTAGACATAAACCAACTCCATCTCGATGAGTTTCATTGCTTTGGGACTTACTGCACGTGTTGATACGAGATCAACCGCTACGCCGAGCAGGCTTTCAATACGCTCTGCGAGAGTCACAAAATCCAGGCCAATTGAAGGATCAACTTCTACAAGAATATCCACATCACTGTCTGGCCTTTGGTCGCCTCTTGAGTATGAGCCAAACAATGCCATTTTGCTAACCTTGAACTGTTTCTGGAATTCAGGCTTATCTCTTGCAAGCGTTTTTAAGATTTCTTCTTTCGTTATCATAGCGATAATTGTCAGCCAAACTATAATATTTTACCAATTATCTATATTCTATTTCTTCTATTCGATAAAGTCAATGTCGCTTTTATGCTTATCTATCCTCTATAAATTTTTGGGCGAGCATTGCGGCGCCTTTCATTGAGGATTGTTCTTCCTCTATGTATTTTGCGTTCCACATCCATTTTTGTTTTGCTTTTATGAACGCTGGATTTACTGAGCCGCCTGTGATGTGAATATTTTCTTTTAATGTTAAATATTCGGATATTTCTTTTATGTGAGATTTCTGGTATTCGCATAAGCCGCGGATTAGAGCCGCCATCATTTCTTCGCGGGTTGTCTGGCGGGTCAAGCCTGTAAACTCGGCTTTCAACGGTTCACGTGAATATCGAGACCCCATAAGGTACGGCACATATCTAACGGAGCTTTCCTTTTCGAGCCATTGTTCAATAGAATCGGGCATGAATTTATTGAAAAATTCTTCCGGTTTCATCTCGCTGCAAAAAACACTTTTAAACCAGTCGAGTGCGGTTCCTCCCGCATTCAATACATGTAAAGTCACCCACCTGTCGGGAATTACGTGCGCACGGACATTATAGTTTGCTGAGCCGAGGCATTTTCCGAGGCAGATTAGCGTAATCTCGCATGTGCCGTTTACGTTTATAATATCACCCGGCTCCTGTACCCCGACTGAATATGCTGCGAGTGTCGCATCGTTTCCGCCTATAAGTACGTGCGGTTCTTTTTTTAGTCCTAATTTTGTGGCAAGCTCCGGTAAAACTTTTCCTACGCTATCAGAAGCGTTTATTATTTTCGGAAGCTGGTTCATCGAAATGCCGAAAGTTGTCGCGATTTCTTCGTTCCATGTATGGTCGTTCGCTGCTGTGTTGTACAATGCGCTCAGTGACGCGGATGATGGATCTATTGCGAAATTGCCGGTAAGTTTAGCCGCGAAATATGTGTTTGAGTGGCCGAACATATACGCATTGCGGAAAACGTCCGTCATATTTTCTTTGAGCCAGAGAAGACTCGCGAGAGAGCATCCCCCTGCTACGGGCATATTCCCTGTGTATTTCAGGAGTTTTTCTGCGCCGATTGTTTCGATGATTTTTTTTGCCTGCTCGTTTGAACGCTGATCGAGCATTAGTATCGCCGGATATAGTGCGTTTGCGTTTTTGTCCATTACGGAAAAGCCGGGAGTTGTACCAGACAAACAGATGGCTTCTACCTCGCCGACGATGTCTTTCATTTCCTTACAGCCGGAAGCAAAAGCGGCGTCCCATTTTTCCTGCTCTATGTCACCGAACAGTCCTTCGTTATAGACATTTACTTTGTATTCCTGTGAAAACTGTCTTACAAGTTCGAGCGTACCATCGACAATACGAAACGCCCCGATTTTCATACTTGTCGTGCCAATATCTACCGCTAATATCATCTTAAATTCCTTCGTCTCGCATAGATTGTTTAATTTTTTCTATTCCCTCTTCGTTTATTTGTTTTAACGGATGCCTCGGAAGCCCACCTTTGAATCCGCAAATATCCATAGCCGCTTTTACGCCTGCGACTCCCCATGAGCCGGAAATTGCCTGGTTGAGCCTGCTTATCCTGTTATGTAAATCTTTCGCCTGCTCGAATTCGCCCTGCACGAATAAATCGTACAATTTGCAGCAAACCTCGGGTACGGCATTGGCGGTTGAAAGCGTTCCGCCAGTTGCTCCAAGATGCAACGAAGGATAAAAGAAATTCGCAGAACCGGCAAGCACACTGAAATCCTCGTCCGGGTCCAGAACAGAAAGAAATTTCACAGGTCCGGTAGGAGCGGAATCTTTCATACCAACTATATTAGGATGTTTTGATAATTCTTTGACAACCTGTGGCGGAATTGTTACACCGTTCGCAAATCCGGGAGCGTTATAGAGCAGAACTGGAATTTCAATCGAATCCGCGATACGCAAAAAATAATCCTTCAAAGTTGGACCATCCATACGCTTGCCGAAATAATGCGGCGTAAGAACACTCACGTAATCGAATCCCATCTGAGCGGCTATCTTCGATTTTTCTATAGTCTGGAAAGTCGATTCGCAGCCTGTACCAACCATTATGACTTTATCACCTTTTGTTTCGGTGAATACTTCAAGAACTTCTATTTGTTCGGAATCAGTCAGGCTCTTGTATTCTCCATTCGAACCAAGAGCAAGATAACCAGTCAATTCAGATTGCCCAAGTTTCTGTAAATTTTCCTTGAGAAATTGCAGTTCCACTTTGTCATTTACAAAAGGTGTCACAACAGGAGCAAAAACTCCTGAAAGCTTTTTACTATTTTTCGTCATAGTACCTTTCCTGATTTTATTAACGCCCATCTATATATTGCTGAATAAATTCTTTCGATGGAGCCGCATTTGGATCATCGAAGAATTTCCCTATATTATCGATATTGTCCTTAAGCCACTGGGTAAATTCCTGGTTCATTGCAGGAGTAAAGCCGCCGTCAGCCTGCTGCGCGGTAAAGCGTCCTTCCATCACACCGATATGTGCAAAAGTATCTCTGAGACGAGTTTGTTCCGACTGGATAACAACAGATTCCGCAATATGAGGCGGAATAAATACAATACCCATCTCCTTTGCCAAAACGACATCTCCCGGCATTACAGTGACATAGCCGAGTTGGAGGGGACAATTCAGCCCCATCATCATATTATTTGAATTCGACTGCGGACGGAAATCTCTTACAAATACATTGAAACCTTCGATAGACTTATTACCTTCGAGGTCACGCAATGTACCCCATATGATAGCTCCGTTGCCGGAATGATGATAAATCGAAGTACCAAGGTTATCTCCAACATGTGATGCATCAAGTATGGCTTCGCATACATTTGCAACATATACATCGCCCTGCTGAAGCATGTCAATACCCCAAGTGTATTGGCCTGAACTTCTGTTATCTTGACGGCCCTGCTGACTAATAGCCTGGTTAATGTCCGGACGAGCAGGCATAAATTGAGCGGTCATTGCTCTGCCGCAGATAGTTACATCTTTGTGCATCGGTTTCATTGTCCCGATGTATTGATTATCATAAGAGCCACCGCCGCCTCCCATTGCTCCTCTCATACCAGCTCCACCGCCTCTTGCATTACCTCCCATTGCGGCACCTTGAGCACCACCTCGCATACCTGCTCCACTCATTGCTGCTCCTGGAACAGCACCGCCGAAACCACCTCTACCTCTCATGCCGCTACCAGTTGAGCCTCTTCTCACAAGTTCCCAGGCTTCCGTAATTGTTACATATTTCATCCTTTTAATAATATCATCCGATACCTTTGGGCGGCCATCAGGAAAACGTTCACCCTGCCAGAGAGGTGAATATTGAATCATCTCTTCCTTAGTGAGTGACAATGGTTGTGCCTTAAGTGAAACCGTCATAAAGGTTGAGAGCAGAATGATGGCAGTAAAGCATGCGAACGTAGTTGTTTTCAGCGTCATTACAATAGCCTCCAAAAAAGTTTATATAGCAAAATGGTAAACAAGCAAAGTGTTTATACTTTTAGAACCGCAAATTCTTACTCAAAAGTGCTTTGCTCGGAACTATACTATGTCCTGATTAAACATTTTTATAGCTTGATACTTGTGTAAAATCAAGTGAAAAAGAATTGTTAGAAAGATAGTGTTTGAGAAACATGAAATAAAAAAGATTCTAATCAGAGAATCTTTGGATATTTTCGAATTTACGTTATTGTTTTTGTCAAACCAATTTAATCATGAAGACCTATATCGTATTTTGATAAATTCCTATAATTCCTTTATCCGATTTGATTCTTGAAGACTTTTCGCTTTTTATCTCTGAAAATCTGGTCTTACACGTCCGGCAGTACAATAATCTTAGATGATTATTGATTCCATGCCAGCCGCAAACAACAAGATTTTTGCCTTTGCGTTTTCCATAATCCTGGCATTTTTTATTATTACAACACAAATTTGACAGAGACTGCATTGCATGGACTCCTAAATAAAATTTTTAAGGTAATAAATCTGCAAAATTAATGTCCAGTGCATGTTAATTAGAAAAAAACAATTTCTGCTTTTCATAAAATGAAATGTTCTTTTAGATAATCTCTTATTCTTAAAGAGTTTATATGTTTCAACAGAAAGGAAAACAAAAAAACAAGTTTTCATTCTAAATTATACCTGGCTTCAATATTATTTAACATCTAACAGGGATACTTATCCCCCAATCTGAATCATATCGGTAAAAAGGGGCAAATATATTGAGTCGCTTTTTTAAGAATTAACACTTTGAGTGTTAATTCTTAGTTTTGCCAAAATACAAGTTAAGAACGCACAATTTTTAAACGATAAATGCACAAGCGAAGGGAATTCGGAAAAAATAAAGAGATATTCTACAGGTAAAGAGGATACAGGGCTGAGGTGCGGAGGGAGAGGAAAAAGCGAGATATCCTCAGCCCTGTGAATGTACTTTACTTAAATATGCAATATTAACTTTCTAAAATCAATAGTTATCTAAATCAAAAACAGTTCATTTTCTCGCAGCTTATTCAATTAGTTCCACCATCTTCATTATCAATCAGTATGATAAACCAGTTTACTGTTTCTGTCAACAGGAAAAAAGCAAAAAAAATATTTTTTTAATCTTTTTTTAATCTTCATATTTCTGATAGCTATTATTCCATTATAAACCGAAAAATCGGGCTGGGGCAAGGAGGAAAGGAGAGTTGAAAAACCCCAGCCCGTAATCCGTTTAAGATTCATACGCAATAAATATTAGAAAGTTCACTTTTTCACCTCATATTTATTTATTTTAAGAACTTAGTTCAAATTTTATCAAAATGGCTTCAATATTCCAATAAAAACTCAAAAAACACTAAAATAACCGACTTTTTATTTTCAAATATTTGAAGAATAATGAATCACTATAAATTCTTGACGAAATACTACTTTTCGGCTATTCTATTGGGCTGTTTTCTTCGCAAATGCAGGAATTATAAGAAATTATTTTTTGAAAGTATTTTAAATGCTTAAAAGAACTCATAATTGCGGCCAACTTCGAATCGAAGATTCAGGTCTGAAAGTTATTTTAGCTGGTTGGGTAAATTCTTATCGTGACCATGGAAATCTTGTTTTTATCGATTTAAGAGACCGTGAAGGTCTTACTCAGATTGTTTTTAATCCGGACACTAATCCTGAAATGCATAAACTTGCAAGAACAATTCGCTGCGAGTGGGTAATTGCGATCGAAGGAATCGCCCAGCCCAGAAGCGAAGGCATGGAAAATCCAAAATTATCGACTGGTAAAATCGAAGTATCCGTAGACAAACTGGAAATATTAAATATATCCAAAACGCCACCATTTGAAGTTGATAACGCGGACAAAACTGGTGAGGAACTCAGGCTTGCTTACCGTTATATCGACCTTAGAAGGCCGGTTATGCAGCACAAATTGCGTACCAGGCATAAAGTAACCAAAATAACAAGGGATTATTTCGACAATCTCGGCTTCTGGGAAATCGAAACTCCTATGCTTGGCAAGAGCACACCTGAAGGAGCAAGAGATTTTCTCGTACCAAGCAGACTGGTTCCCAACACGTTCTATGCCCTGCCGCAATCGCCACAGCTTTTCAAACAAATCCTAATGGTTAGTGATGTCGAAAAATATTTCCAGATAGTTCGCTGCTTCCGTGATGAAGATCCACGTGCTGACAGGCAGGCTGAATTTACTCAGATTGACGTCGAAATGAGTTTTGTTGATACAGATGATATAATTTCAGTTCACGAGAATCTTGCAGCCAAAATCTGGAAGGAAATTCTGGGTGTGGATGTTAAGCTCCCAATGAGACGAATGACCTACAACGAATCAATGTCTGATTATGGTATAGATAGACCCGATTTGCGTTTTGATATGAAATTAAAAGACATTACCGACATAGCAAAAGAAACCAGCTTTAAAGTCTTTACTTCAACGATTGAAAATGGCGGTATAGTGAAAGGTCTTTGTGCCCCTGGTGGAGATAAATATTCAAGAAGCGATATTGAAAAAGTTCTTACAAAATTTGTTGCTGATTACGGTGCAAAGGGCTTGGCATGGGCAAAAGTTAAATCTGAAGACGGTAACCTGACTCTTCAGGGAGGCTCTGCGAAATTCTTTAGTCAGGAACAGGCAAAGCAGCTATTGGAACGTTTCGACGCAAAAGCTGATGACTTGCTTTTATTCGTTGCTGATAACGAAGCTATAGTTAATAAATCGCTTGCTCCTCTGCGATGCAAGCTCGGAAGAGAGTTGAAACTTTATGATGATGATAGTTTTGAGTTCGTTTGGGTAGTTGATTTCCCATTATTCGAATGGAACGAAGACGAAAAACGTTTCGATTCACTGCACCATCCATTTACCGCGCCGGTAGATGATGACCTTGAAAAACTCGAGACCGACCCGGGCCATATCCGCTCAAAGGCGTACGATATAGTTGTCAACGGCTCAGAAATCGGCGGTGGAAGTATTCGTATCCATAACATGAAAACACAGCAGAAGGTTTTTGACCTGCTCAATATTACACGTGAACAGGCTGAGGATAGATTCGGCTTCTTCCTGAAAGCACTGGAGTACGGCGCACCTCCTCACGGCGGAATCGCTTTCGGATTAGACAGGCTTGTGATGCTTTTAACTGGAACGGAAAACATCCGTGACGTAATCGCATTTCCGAAAACTCAACGCGGCCAGTGCCTCTTAACCGAAGCTCCGAGCGGAGTAGACCTAAAACAACTAAATGAATTGAATTTAAGAGTGCAAACGCATTCGCATAAAATTGATGAGATAGCCAGCGAAGAGCAGTAAAACCGATTGCATTAATGATAAATAACAATACAGGTTTAATACGGGGAGAATTAAAATGATGGTATTAATACAGTATTGGGAAATTTCAATCTGGGTATTTGGACTACCAATATTAGCAGGTTTAATCGGAAGTAAATATATCCGGAAATTACTGCTGAAATTAGCACTAAAATCGGATAATGACATTGATAACTCATTAATACTTCATTGCTTTAAGCCGTTGCTATGGTTAATGGTCTTTTTTGTTATACGATTCGCTGTAGGTACCTCGTACCCTGAAAAAGAATTAATTAGTATTAATGAAGTCGAACACCTTCTCGCCCTGCTTCTAATCGGTTTGGTTTCATGGTTCTTAATCAAGGCGGTTTCGGTTTTCGAGGATATCATAACAAGCCGTTTTGATATTAGCACAGAAGATAATCTTCAAGCCAGGAAAATTCATACTCAATTCAGAGTACTTAAGAGAATAGTAATTATTGTTGTGATTGTTATTGCGGTTGCAGCAATGCTTATGACTTTTCCCAGAATCAAACAGCTTGGTACGGCCATTTTTGCATCAGCGGGAATCATTGGAATCATTTTAGGTTTTGCTGCTCAGCGAACTTTATCTACTTTCATAGCCGGATTGCAAATTGCATTCACCCAGCCAATACGTGTTGATGATGTCGTGATTGTCGAAGGAGAATGGGGAAGAATAGAAGAAATTACTCTTACCTATGTTGTTGTAAAAATATGGGATTTGAGAAGATTAATTGTACCAATTACATACTTCATTGAAAAACCGTTCCAAAACTGGACACGTGTAAGTGCAGATATTCTCGGTACAGTTTTTCTTTATGCAGACTATAACGTCCCTGTTGAAGAACTCAGGAAAGAACTCGAAAGGCTTCTGAAAGAAACTGCTCTATGGGACGGTAAAGTATGTGGATTAGTGGTAACTAACGCAACAGAAAAAGCTGTCGAGCTTCGCGCCCTTATGAGCGCTTCAGACGCATCGGCCGCATGGAATCTACGTTGTTATATACGTGAACAATTAATTGATTTTATCAAAACTAAATACCCAAAATCTCTACCAAAATTCAGAGCTGAAATGGAAGCGCCTACTAAAGAAACTAAAAGAAGCACTTCAAAAGGCAAGAGCACTCAAACTGCTAAATAAAACTTAATCTGGAGCATGAATAGCTTTGTTAAAAAAGCGATTTTTTATAATTAGGCGTCTATGGAAAAGACTTCTTAGAGTCCTGCATCTTTCACCATTATCTTTGGCTGTCAAATGCCAATTGATGTTTGGCCTTGCGGTAGTTTTCACTTTGTTTTTGGCATTAATTTTACCTTATATAAGGATGCAACAACTCGTCAAACAAGGATACCTCGATACAGAAAGAGCAAAAACAGATTTACTATTTGCCAAGCATTTTCAAAACAACGCTTTCAGCAACTCTGATCTTACCCCGCTTGATAATACAGGACGAGTCATCGATCCTAATAATCCCCAGGTACGCTGGATTCGTTTCGCAAAAGAAAACATCCTCGAGCAAGAGCAAGTTAAGAAATTAACTGAAAATCAGTATGAAACTGTAAAGGAGTTACTCGAAGATGAAAGCCAAAATGATATAATCAAATATCAAAAAAACGAAGACGTCACGTATTGTAACTATGTTAGATTTCTTCGGGCATCGGATAATTGTATGAGTTGCCATAATGAGCAGGAACCAGCGAGCACTTTTTTGCAAAACGAACTTATCGGGGCCTTGATAACTTATCATCCGATTAGCGAATATACTATTACTAATTTATTAAACTGGGTATGGCTTACTGTAGCAGGATTAATAGCAGGAACAGGCGCAATTATCACATTCTATTGGATTACACAAAGGGTCATTCTTCGCCCAATTCGGCAACTTCGCGGCATGGTAAACAATGTCGCCGAAGGTAATCTTGATATAAGAAGCATGATCAAAACCGGCGATGAATACGAAAGGCTTGCTGATGCTTTCAATCACATGCTTGACGGACTGCAGGAAGCGCAGGAGAAACTGCGCAATGCAAATGTTCAACTCGACGCCAAAATATCTGAATTATCCCAGCGGAATATCGAACTTTTCAAAGCCAATAAAATTAAAAGTGAATTTCTCGCCAACGTCTCACACGAATTCAGAACTCCTTTGAATGCGATTCTTGGCTTCGCACAGGTGCTTCGCGAAAAACCTCTAACATTAACCAAAGACAAAGCTGAAAGATACGCTGATAATATCATCACAGGTGGGAACAGACTGCTTAATATGATTAACGACCTGCTCGAACTTGCAAAAACAAGAGCAGGGAAAATAGAATTGCATATAGAAAAGGCTTCTATACCACAGCTTATAGAATCAGCCGTATCTTCATTTTCACTGGAAACAATGAAGAAAGAAATTCTGGTTACTACTTTGGTTGAAGAAAATCTGCCTTTCCTCGTATCCGATGCGGGAAAAGTTCAGCAGATAATTTATAATTTTCTAAGTAATGCGGTAAAGTTCACACCTAAAAACGGCAAAATTGAAATTAATACATCTCTTAAGAAAGACGGTAAAATTCTTTGCATTGCAGTAACCGATAATGGCTGTGGAATTGAAGATGAAGACAAAGAAAAAATATTTGAAAAATTTGTCACCGCCGATAGTTCCCTGACACGTGAATCGTCAGGCACAGGGCTTGGATTGGCAATAAGCTCGGAATTAGCGTCACTGCTTGCTGGAAAAGTTGGAGTAGAAAGTAAAATTGGAGAAGGATCAACCTTCTGGCTCGAAATCCCAATCATACTTTCAACGGAAACGACACAAGCTCAAACGTAATTACTATTGTTCAAGCTCGTATAAAATAAGCGATGATGCGACAATCCCTGCTGTTTCCGTTCGTAATATTCTCCTGCCGAGACTAAATGCTTTAACTCCTCTGTGGCTGAATTCCTCAAGTTCACCATCGCTGAATCCACCTTCCGGACCAATGAATAAAGCAATTTTTCCGGGAATCGATGCGTTGCTTCGTAATATCTCTTTTAATGATACACAATCCAGAGTCGAGCCGAAAAGGCATATATCATAGCCATCTAATTCAGCCAAAGCCTGATTCATGGTGACTGGACTTTTAATTGAAGGAATTATACCTCGCCCTGACTGCTCGGCAGCTTCGGCAATGATGCTCTCAAAACGTGATAGCTTTTCTTTCGTGATTTTTTCGGGCTTTCTAACAATACTTCGCTCTGTAATGACAGGAACA
Organism: Sedimentisphaerales bacterium; assembly: GCA_016936075.1. Classification (GTDB taxonomy): domain Bacteria; phylum Planctomycetota; class Phycisphaerae; order Sedimentisphaerales; family Anaerobacaceae; genus JAFGPS01. Next base: position 15,760 of record JAFGPS010000025.1, read on the forward strand.
AAACATGTCACTCCAACCTCTGTGCATTTTTGCAATACAACCTCGAACTTATCACGTGCCAGCATGCTCTGATATAGTGTAATACTCGTATGAGGTTCTGCTTCGCATTTATTCTGGTCTATGATTTCCCCAGTTATTTCTTTTTGTGAAATACCTGTAAGCCTGGCATGGTATTCCATACCAGTATTGTCCAACACAATAATTTCATTCCCGGTCTTCATACGCAATACATCACGAATCTGATGCACACGCGGATCAGTGATTTTTACCTGCCCTGCCGAAATACTGTCTTTATTAATAAAAAATCTTTGCATATCAATATAATATAAGATATTAAAGATTTCTCAATCTTCAAATTGAAACTATGAGTATCTTTTATTACAATACTCAGGAAATATGTTAGCTGGTTTAATAAAGGAGAAAACCAATGTATTCTGCAAAAACAAAACAATTTCTCATTATATTATTCACATCTGTAATTAGTATCAATACTGCATTTGCTCAGAATCATCCATTCTCGGTTCATAACATGCTCGCAATGGACCGAATTGGTGAGCCGCAGGTCTCCCCTGACGAGAAATGGATTGTCTTTACTCTTCGTAAAACTGACCTTGAAGCTAATAAAGGACGCACTGATTTGTGGTTAATCGGAACCGACGGAGAAAACCAAACTCAACTTACAACACACCCGGACGCTGATTTTAATCCAGTCTGGTCAAGTGACGGCAAAACGATATTCTTTATTTCAACACGTTCAGACTCGGCTCAGGTCTGGAAAATTCACCCGGATGGTGGCGAAGCACAACAGGTAACAGATGAGCCGCTCGATGTAGGAAACCTTATCATAAGCCCGGACGGAAAATACATAGCCTTTACAATGGAAGTCTTTCCCGGCTCAACTCCTGAAGAAACAAAAGAAAAGCTTGATTCCATCGAAGAAAGCAAATCAACTGGTGTAATTTATGAAAATATTTTTGTAAGACACTGGGATACATGGAAGGACGGTCGCCGTTCACATCTTTTCGTTATGCCATCTGAAGGCGGCAAAGCTGTCGATGTTATGCCTATAATGGATGCAGACACACCTTCCAAGCCGTTCGGCGGTGCAGAAGAAATCACTTTTACACCTGATAGTAAAAGCATAATATTCTCTGCACGTAATGTCGGTTCAGAAGAAGCATGGTCAACTGATTTCGACTTATACATTGCACCATTAACTGGAACAGAAAGCTTAAAATGCCTTACTGAATCGAATGAAGCATGGGATACAAATCCAGTTTTCTCTCCCGATGGAAAAACTCTCGCCTATCTTGCAATGGAAAAACCGCGATATGAGTCCGATAGATTCAGAATAATCCTGCAGCAATGGCCGGAAGGTGAAAAGCGAGTCCTTACCGAAAACTGGGACAGGAGCGTCTCTTCAATATGCTTCTCCAAAGACGGCCAAACAATCTACACAACCGCTACAAACCTTGGACAGGTTTCTCTATTCGCTATAGATACAAATTCCGGCCAGGTAAATACTCTCGTTAAGGATGGAACAATAGGCTCACCTTCAATTGCTGGAGATAAGGTTATTTATGCAATGAATAATTTATCATCACCTACAGAACTTTTTTCAGTCGATCAGGAAGGTGGAAATTTCAAACATATTACAAATATTAATAAAGAAAAGGTAGCCGCCGCAAGTATGGGCGATTATGAACAATTCACCTTCAAAGGCTGGAACGATGAAACAGTTTATTGCTACGTAGTCAAACCTGTCGATTTCGACTCAAGCAAAAAATATCCGGTCGCATTCCTTATTCATGGCGGCCCACAAGGCTCGTTTGGAAACATGTTCCACTACCGCTGGAATCCACAGGCATACGCAGGAGCAGGCTATGCAGCGGTCATGGTCGATTTTCACGGCTCAACCGGTTACGGCCAGGCATTTTGCGACTCCATCCGCGGCGACTGGGGAGGAAAGCCTCTCGAAGATTTAAAGAAAGGCCTCGACGCAGCACTTGAACGTTACCCATGGATGAACGGCGAAAAAGTCGGAGCTCTCGGTGCTTCGTTCGGTGGATACATGATTAACTGGATCGAAGGAAACTGGCCGGATAGATTCCTCTGCATGGTAAACCATGACGGCAATCTCGATGAACGCATGGCATATTTCGATACTGAGGAACTATGGTTCCCGGAATGGGACCACATGGGAACGCCATGGAGTAATCCGGAAGGTTATGAAAAACATAATCCAGTCAATTTCGTCGAGAACTGGAAAACACCAATGTTAGTAATCCACGGCGGTCAGGATTTCCGAGTCGCAGATACACAAGGCTTGGGAACATTCAACGCCCTTCAGCGTCTTGGTATTCCAAGCAAACTTTTATATTTCCAGGACGAAAGCCACTGGGTCCAAAAACCAGCCAATTCAATCCAATGGCACGAAACAGTAATAAACTGGCTCGACCAATGGCTGAAATAAAGCACAAAAATAATCTTTTATGGGACAAAACCGTTTTTTGATTTGAAATAGTTTTGGAAAGTGCGTTTTCTGTGTTTAATGCGAATTAACTTGACAAAAAGGGCATAAATCATTACACTATATGTGTATATGTAACTCTCTTCTTAGCTGGGTAATTTGGCAAGCAGCAACTAAGTATTGTTTTTAATCTCAGGATATGTATGTGTAGGTTAAAATGGGGATTATTGGTAATTCTTGCAGCGTTTCCTGTCTTGAGGCATAGTAACCTTCAAGCCGCAAGTACAGGTCACATAGATAATGTCCGGAAAAAATCAGTACTTAATGATCAGGATAAAAAGATTATCGATGACTTTGTTCGAGAATCTGTAAACGCTCTTATTAATGAAAAGGATTTTACTAATATAGCCAGGCATCGTGATGCTATCGCCAGTAGAAAAGATAACAAACAGGTTCAATATGTTAATCAATTCAAAGAATCGACTGTAAGTCACATCACAAAAGCATTTGAAACTGCCAGAAACATAAAGCAAGCTAAAAATCAAACTATTGTTACAACAAATCTTCTGATTCTAATAGATAAGCTGGATAACGTTCAATTTGCAATTTTAGCAAAGAACATGCTTGATGATAAAAATGCAATAGTTCGATATTGGGCAGTGAAATGTCTGGCAAATCCTGAAGTAATAAACCAACTCAACTCCGGCGAAGCTCCAAATCCTGGTTTGCCAAAGGAAATAACTACAAAATTAATAAACATTGTTCCAAAAAGCAGCCCGCAGATATTAAACATCATTGCCAGTTACGCCGCTGCTATCAATATTCCACAGGGACAGGAACTGCTTCTCAAAATAGCGGACCAAAGAATTGCAGATTATGCAGACTGGTCCGTAAAGCTGGAATATATCGATGGAAACATTCTTAAAATGCTTGAAAATGTAATTTCTGAGCCTGGAGATAAAACTAATGTCCCGGCTTTTGCTCAGCGTTTCGCTCAGTTATATTCATATATAATTCAAAGATACATACAGGGAAAAGATTTTCTTGATTCAAGACAAATAGCTGAATTAGTAACAGTTATCATTGAAACTGAAAACACGTGCATTAAGAATATGGTCGGTACACAGCAAAGCTTTAAAAAAGCTATTGAGAAGAAACAGTTAAACACGTTAATGGATGAGCATAATAAGCTGCTGGGAAGCAATACTACACAAGGCCAGCTTCCCGCCAAATTCAATTTCAACTATGGCCAGGACGAAAACGGCTCTATTAGAAACGCTCCATTGACTTTATCTGATCCCAAATAATCATTTAAATATTAAATTAAAAACTTTCCGTTTGGAATTGTCCACCTATGCCGCTTGGTCCTACACTAATAAGCGGCATGTGTGATTCTTTTTTCGGATAAAAATGCCGTTCCTTTCTGAGTTGAGAACCAGCCATAGTAGTATCAAAAATAAGCTCGAATTCCTCGCGATTTCTTGTGCCGATATATCGACATAGTCTTGCCCATTGGGACGGGTCTATACCCTCGGAAAGCGCGCACCATACACCGGTTTCGGCTACAGATGGTTCGGAAAATAAAAGTCCTTGAGATACCATAAGCTTTTCTCCTTAAAAAACAATCATCCTTATTATTATTTAAGAAGGGCTTCGGTTTGACATGCTTCGTCAGAGGTCGGTTCCACCCTTGGAACAACTAACTGACAGATTAATACTGATAGTAAAAATTGTCAAGAAAAAATGTTTGAAAATTTATTCAAAATAAACACAGGTGCCATTCTGTTCTTCCGCCAAAGAAACTGGAAGCCAAAAATGAAAAATATCATCTTTGGCCTTTCTCAGAATGGCAAAATATAAAACTATTGCCTTTATTTCGATATGCCAGCGGATCTTCCAGCACTGCGTCTTCTATTCAGGATTTTCCTGCCTTTAGAAGATGATGTTCTTGCTAAAAATCCACTTTTGCGCTTTCTTTTAATCTTACTTGTACGATGATTTTTCATAATTTTACCCTAAAAAAAGGAGTAGATAAGCAATCATCTACTCTAAAACCATATATTCAATCCAAATTTCGAATGATTTTAACAGGAAAGCAAGCATTTATCAACAACTTTTATTTTTTATCTTGAAAACAACTTATTCCAATAAGAATGAATCAAAATAATATAATTTGATATAAATTCTTGGCTTAATCGATTCTTTATAGTAAAATCCCCCATAAATATTCCAAATATATTAAGGAGTAAATATGGAAAACGCATCAAAGAAAAAAATCTACCTTGCCGTTGCTTTTTTTCTGACTATATGTGAAATAGTCATTCTAATATCCGGCAAAGCAAAACTTCCAATATCAGGAATATTCCTCTTTGGAGCATTTTTTGCCGTATCAATGGCGGTCAAATACACAAAAAGGTTTAAAGGTCTTTCATTTACATTTTTAATCTTCGCATGCTGTTCATTCACATTATACTTCCCGCAATTATTTACGGATTGGGGTTTCAATACCAAATTACTTATCGTCCCTTCTATTCAGATTATTATGTTCGGAATGGGAACAAAGTTAAATCTGGGTGATTTTGTACGTGAATTAAAAAAACCTGTTAAAATCATAATTGGAACGATACTCGTTTATCTTTTGATGCCAATAGCAGCGATTATTATTATTAAAATTTATGGCAAATTCCCAGATGGTGTAGCCGCAGGTATCATACTCGTTGGAGCCTGTCCAGGAGGAGTTGCTTCAAATGTAATGACATATCTTGCAAAAGGAAACCTGGCACTTTCGATGAGTATTACTACTTTTGCAACACTTATTTCACCGTTGGCGACACCACTTTTAATGTTGCTTTTTAGTTATGATATCGAAGTACCTGTTGTAGATATGATGATTAGTATCATTAACCTGATGTTTGTCCCTATAGGTGCCGGAATTATTTGCAATAAGCTTCTATATGGAAATATGGAATGGACAAAAAAAGCAAGTCATATGATTCTTTTAGCAATAGCATGTTTTATTATCGGTTTTATTTTGATTTTCGTACCATTTGCGGACTCATTTCAATCTTTGCATACAGGTCTTGTTCTTGTAGCATGGGCTGTAGCTATAGTATCAATTGCTAAAATATCTATAGAATATTTTCATGGTCCAGAAAACTGGATGGATCTTGTATTACCTAAGCTATCACTTTCAGCAATTATGCTATACATAATTGTCGTAGCAGCCCATAACAAAGAAACACTTATTAATATAGGGCCGCCACTTTTCGTTGCTTCTATTGCCCATAATTTCCTCGGATTTATTTTCGGTTATGGCTCGTCCAAAGCCCTTAGACTTAATGATGCCGATACCAGGGCATTAACTATTGAAGTAGGTCTTAAAAATAGCGGCCTTGCCGTAGGACTTGCTCCCCTATTAGAATTAACAGGAACTGAATTGGCACCTCTATTCTTCGGTACATGGATGAATATATCTGCTTCGTCATTAGCAAGTTTCTGGAGTCAGAGAAAGCCGCGAGAGGAACAATAAAAACGCGATATAAATAAAAAAATAAAAGGAATAGAATTTAAGACGTATTATATCCTTATATTGAAAGGAGCATAGAAATGGCAACACAAAAGCTCAATTTATCTCGCAGAGACTTTTTCAGGAAAACTTCAGCTCTTACTGCGGCGGCGATTGCTGCAGGCAGTTTTGTCACCAGCGAAGATGTCGAAGCTACAACAAATAATGTAAATACAAATTCGCAGCCATCTGATTTACAAATAACCGATATTAAGACAGGAACACTTTACAGGTCAATACTAAGAATAGAGACAAATCAGGGAATATTCGGATACGGCGAAGGTACCGGCCCGGACGGTTCTCTCGTATTACAGTTAAAAGGTGACCTTGTCGGAGAAAATCCATGCAGTGTTGAAATGCTCTACAATAAAATCAAACGATATGGTGACCATAATAGAACAGGTGTTTCTGGAATTGAGATGGCCTTATGGGATTTAGCGGGAAAAGCATGGGAAGTACCGGCCTATCAGATGTTGGGCGGAAAATACCGCGACCAAATCCTTATGTACGCTGATACCCCATATGTAATAGATGCCAAAGAAATGGGGGAAAGATTAAAAGGCCGCATGGAAATGGGTTTCAAATTCCTAAAGATGGATATGGGTATTACACAGATTGCCGAAATACCTGAAACAATTACAGCCCCGCCCGGTGTAAGCAAACACAACTGGTCAGGTGATGTGCCGCATCCTTTGACTGGAATGAGAATTACTCAAAAAGGACTCGATATATTAGCTGAATACGCCCAAACGGTACGAGATATTGTCGGCTGGGAAATCCCAATAGCAACCGACCATTTTGGACACTTTATGGTTGAAGATGCAATTAAAATCGGTCTCGCACTCGATCCTTTCAACTTTGCATGGTATGAAGATATGGTTCCATTTATGTATCCTGACGCATTAAAGCAAATCAGTAATGCGGTAAGAACTCCCCTGCTTGTTGGTGAAACAATGTTCAGTGCAGAAGCACACAGGGAACTTTTCGAGAAAAGAGCAGTTGCAATGTGTCATCCCGATATTATTTTTGCAGGCGGCTGTCTTGAAATGAAAAAGATTTGTGATTTTGCGGAACAATACGGCATAGCCGCGGCTATTCATATGAATAACGGACCGGTCGCAATGTTTGCGAGCGTTCATTCAATGGCCGCCACTAATAATTTTATGTGCATGGAATGTCATCATGCGGATAATCAGAATTACGATTACCTTGTTGATGTTGAAGGCCTTACAAGACCTTATATTCAGGATGGATTTGTAAAAGTGCCCGAAGGACCTGGATTTGGTTTTGAACTAAATGAGGAAGCTCTCAGGCAATTCGAAAGAACTGGAACTAATAATGGTATGGGCGGCCCAGGACGTGGAAGAAGAAGCAGAGGCATAACCAATCGTCTGTGGAGTAAAAATTCAAAAACGGTAAAAAATCCAACGATGAGATCATAAATTGATTTTGAATGAATGGAGGCTTTATGAATCTAAGAAAGTTAATGACAATATCTATTTTTTCTTTTTCGATTATCTCATTGACTGGCTGCTCTTCGATGCAAAACAAAAATGTCTCGCAGGATAGCATTGTCGAAGGATTCAAGCATGTAGCAATTGCATCAGTTTCCGATGCAGTTGACCAAATCGTCGGTCAGAGAGGTTTTATGAATTATGATATGCGTCCTATGGTGGGAAAAAGCTTTGTAGGACGCGCAAGAACCGCAACATTTACACCAGCAGATAAACTTCCACAAGGAACTGAGCTTAATCTTAAAAGCGCTACAGATATGATTGATAGTGCCCATGAAGGTGAAGTCGGCATCATTGTAGTCGAGGACGGCCTAAACATCGCTGGTATAGGCGGTTTGATGGCAACAACAGCAAAATCACGAGGGCTTGCAGGAATGGTTATCGACGGCGGCGTTAGGGATATCGAGGAAATTACGAGCCTTGGCCTTCCTGTATTCGGACGAAGCATAACACCCGCAACAGCAGTAAATTACTATGCCGCGATAGAAAAAGATATAGCTGTGCAATGTGCTGGAGTAACCGTAAATCCGGGAGATATTATTGTTGCCGGAACAGATGGAGTCGTTTGTGTACCAAAGAACCTGGCCGAAGAAGTCCTGAAAAAAGCACAGGAAATCGATGCAACTGAAACCAAAATGGTTCCATATATAAAGAAAAACAAGTCAATTCAAAAAGCCGTAGATGAATTTAATCGTATATAAATAATTTATAGCATATGACAGAACCATTGATTACAAGTGCGGCTGGGATTTTAACAGTACTTAACGCAGTATGCGCGTTTTTCTTTTTTCTCGAAGAAAAAACCAAGTGGAAGCTATTTAATTATCTGCCGCCTTTAATTTTTATTTATGCCATCCCGGCGATTCTTTCAAATACAAATGTACTGGCACAGAAAAGTCCGGTATATGATTGGTTTAGCGATATGGTGTTACCAATGTTCCTCGTTATCATGCTTTTACGAGTTGATATTATCTCAACGATAAAAATCATGGGTAGAGGAATCTTTGTAATGCTGTTCGGTACGCTCGGCGTAATCATCGGAGCAGCGGTATCATTCCTGATTGTAAAAAACAAACTTCCCGAGGATTCATGGAAAGCTTTCGGTGTTTTATCTGGAAGCTGGATTGGCGGCACAGGTAATATGGCCGCGGTAGCAAAAGGTATCGAAGCAGAGCCGCAACAATTCGGACTTGCAGTACTTGGAGACAATCTCGTTTATATCATCTGGCTGCCGATTTTGTTAGGCTCGAAAAGTTTTGCAGGATTCTTCAATCGGTTTACAAGAGTTGAACAAAAACGAATCGAAATGCTTGAAAACGTAGAAGTTACAAAGCAAAAAAACGAAAATGTCAAAATGCGTCATTTTTTATACCTTTTCTTAATTGGATTTATTTGTGTCTGGATTGCGAATTTTGTTTCAGTTAAACTACCTGAATTCGGTCCTGTACTAACCGCTTCGACATGGAAAATATTATTAATCACTACAATGGGCCTTATTCTATCTATTACACCAGCGAGGAATATACCGGCCAGTCACGAGTTTGCGATGGCTCTCGTTTATATTTTTGTCGCAAATATTGGCGCAAAAGCTGATATATCCGGACTTGATGCTTCGGCAGGCTGGTTTATTTTGGCATGTTATATATGGATATTTATTCATGGATTCTTCTGTATATTAGGTGCATACATTCTTAAAGTCGATTTACATTCGACCGCAATAGCAAGTGCAGCTAATATAGGCGGAGCTGCCAGCGCACCTGTAGTTGCATCACATCACAATGAAAAACTCGTACCAGTAAGCATCCTAATGGCTCTTTTGGGATATGCTGTAGGCAATTATGGAGCATTTTTAGCTGCATGGTTGTGTATGTTATTAAGCAAATAAAATATATCCCATATGCTTTATTTTGAAACAATAAAAAAAGCCCCCGCCAGAAGGAGTCAATCTTAACGCAGGGGCTAAAACAAATGTGAAAAACCACATCTCTCATTACACTCTCCTTCAGCCATTTTGTCTATTGTGGTAACTACGTATTTTTTCAATTTTTTTAACTTTTTTTAATATTTTTCCTGGAATTTTGCAAAAAACAGGTCAGCGATATCACCAAAATAAAGGTTCTTTCGCTGACCCATCCTGGGCGATACAGGAACGCCCTGCATCGTAAAGCTATTTAAACCAAAAAATATTATTTACTTTTTCTCGAACGTTTCTTTCTTTGAATTAGTATTTTGTTGTCTATATAATAGTTCCATCAAAAGGGTAATATATAACGATTATTTTGATTATAGCACTTGCAACTGAACGTAATCGTTATTTAGATTAATGGAATGTCTCTAAGCTAAGTATTTTGCTAAAATACTAAAACATGAAGTAACTGCCTAAAAACTAAGCAGAATTTGATTTTGCTTATTTACCAAAAAAGTAAAAAGGAATATTGGCAGCTTTCGCCTCGATATTAGAAATATCAATATGTTCGTGGTAGTAATTTAATACTATTTCATATTTCCTTATTGACTGACAGGATTTTTTATGAGGCCAACAGAATTTTTCGAACATATCGAATTCCATTTTATCTGTATAGTCTGCTCCCGCAGGTGTGAAACCAGAGGTCTCAGTGCCAGCATGACCATCTACAAAAATTATGTTAGTCGAACCTCCATTACGATTTGCGTATGAAGTACCATGGAATGTACCAAATCAATCGTTACCTCCGAAACCACATAAAGAATTATCATTTAATACATTATTACAGTTAAAACGTCCCCACATATTTTCTTTTGTAAAGAAACAGACTTCCGCAGGATTTCGTGTTTCTTCTAATATATTCGCATTCACCATTTCAATCTCTTTTACAAATAATAACGATGAGTTATTATCTTGTCATTAATTACATCTATTTTTTTGACTTATGAGTCCAAATCAAAGCATTTGCATGTTTTTTCTACGTCAACGTACTATGTCTCAGTCGGTCATTTTTAAAAAACACAATACAGATTCTATGTGATAAAGACGTGAAAAATGCAATATCGTTACAAAAAAAGGAAATAAAAAAAAGCCCCTGTGTAGCGGAGGGAGAGAGGAAAAAGCGAGATAACCACAGGGGCGTGGGAACAAATCTCAATAGTGTTATGATAGCCTAAATCACCACATATGTCAACATAAAAAATTCTTTTTTTCTTAATAAAATGAATTCTTCTTGCAGTAATTACAATTGCAATAAGTTCAATCTCAAAGTACAATAATAACCCTGATTAACGAATATACAAGTACACTTTATTGGAGGTTTTGTCCAATATTTTTTATATAATGATTAAATTTGTTAGTTTTATTCAAATTATTTTATGACCGAAACATACCAAATATTTTTTTTAGGAGTAATACTATGAGAAAGTTGATGATTTTATCAATTCTTTGCTTAACAACTATCGCACTGGCTCAAGATGGCGGTACAGCCGCTCCTGGTGGTGCAGGCGCCCGTATAAATAGTCGCGGCGGAATAGCTGCCCCAGGTGCTACTACTGGCGCAGGAGCACGCAGAGGTAATCGTGCTGGCATGGGTGCCGGAGGATTTGCCGGTTTTGGCGGAGCTGGCCGTAGAGGAAGACCACAACCTGTATACAAATATTCAGGTCTGGCTTTAACTCCACCGATGGGATGGAATACATGGAACACCTTCCAGAGAAATATCAATGAAGATTTAATTAAAGAAACCGCAAAAATTATCGCCGAGAGCGGCCTGAAAGATGCCGGTTATCAATATGTAGTTATCGATGATTGCTGGATGACTATGGAAAGAGATGAAAATGGCCAGCTTGTCGCTGATCCTCAGAAATTCCCAAGCGGCATGAAAGCACTCGCAGATTACATTCATGGTTTGGGTTTGAAATTCGGGATTTATAACGATGCAGGAACAAAGACTTGTGCAGGTTTCCCTGGCGGCCGCGGCCATGAATACGAAGACGCAAGATTATATGCTTCATGGGGTGTCGATTATGTAAAATATGACTGGTGCAATACAGGCTCGGCCAACGCACAGGAAACTTATAAAACTTTCGGCAGCGCCCTGTTAGCCGCTGGCAGACCAATCGTATTAAGTATGTGCGAATGGGGAAAGAATGATCCATGGACATTTGCCGCTCCAATTGCACATCTCTGGAGAACAACAGGCGATATAGCCTCGAGATACACCAACAATACCGGTGGAACAGCGGGCTATAATAACGGCTGGAAAGATATCCTCGACAGGCAGGCTGAATTGAAACTTGAACAATACGCCGGTCCAGACCACTGGAACGATCCGGATATGCTCGAAGTTGGAACTCGCGGCTTAACTTATGCTGAATCAAAAGCTCATTTCAGCTTCTGGTGCATGTTGGCATCGCCGTTAATGATGGGTAACGACCTTAGAAGTATGAATGATGATATTCTCAAAATTCTAACCGATAAAGAAGTTATCGCTCTTGACCAGGATCCGCTTGGCAAGCAGGGTTACCGCGTTATTGATGAGGAAGGCAGAGAAGTCTGGGTGAAAGAGCTTTCAGATGGCGACTGGGCTGTCTGCATGTTGAATGATACACTGGAAGACGCTGAAATGTCTCTTGCATGGAGTGATCTTGAAGTTCTTGCAGACAAAACTTATAAAGTACGCGATCTATGGGCGAAAAAAGATTTGGGTACTACAAAAGATAATTACTCCGGCAAAGTAGTTTCGCACGATGCAGCGTTATTCAGATTAAGCCCAGCAGAGTAATATATATTTAAAAAACATTTTAATTTCTAAAAAAGCCGACTTTTTTAACGAGTCGGCTTTTTTTATCTTTCAGAATTATAGCGATATGCAAGTACACGTATTTTCTCTATCGTAACCAGACCCTCTTTTATCATCTGATCCAATTCAGGAAGCAAAGATTCAATCTTTTGGGTTTCATCGACTATTTCGATAATTATAGGAAGGTCCTCAGAAAGGCGAAGTATTTTCGCTGTGTGCATTCTGCTATGCGCGCCGAAACCCATGAGTCCTCGAACAACAGTTGCCCCAGCCATACCTTTTTGGCGGGCGAGATTAATTATGGCTTCATAAAGCGGCTTGCCTTCGTATTTATCTGCTTCACCAATAAATATTCGCAAAAGTTCAGCTTCTGATGGTAATTTCATAACTATCTCCCTTTAGAATCAGATTAATTTTCCAATTGCCAGACCAGCCAAAATACAAACTAAACCTAATATATTCTGCATAATAATATTAACTGATGCCAGAAACCATTGGGAATCATTCATTAATTTGCTTGTCTCAAACATGAAAGAAGAAAAAGTTGTGAATGCCCCGAAAAATCCGACAAAAATAAGTGTTCGAGTCTGGCCGGAAATTGTAAGCCTGTTTTCAGTGAAAGCCCATAGCAAACCGAAAATGAGACAACCTGCAATGTTTACAGTTGCGGTTCCGAAAGGGAAGTTAGGTGTGCTTAGTTTTTGTATAAAGCCCGAAAATAGATATCTTGATATGGTCCCCGCCGCTCCTGCGAGACCCAAGTATATGTACTTTTGCCACATTTCTATTTCTCTATGTATAGACGTATTATTTGCAATCTTAACAAAAAAGCCCCCGTGTTGCGGAGGGAGAGGAAAAAGCGAGATATCCACAGGGGCTTGAGATTTATAATATCAAAGTATTTACCCTGACATTTCTATATTTATTTATCTCAAAGAACCTTATTAAAATAGCCCCAAGGGGATTCGAACCCCTGTTGCCGGGTTGAAAACCCGGTGTCCTAGACCTGCCTAGACGATGGGGCCACAGAACTACTCTAAACTGATTGCTTCTTCCGGGCAAGCATCAATGCAAACCCCGCAATCAATACATGCTTCGCTATCAACTTCAGCTTTTTCATCAACCATGCTTATGGCTTCACTTGGGCATTCAGCAACACAAGTTTCGCAGCCAGTACACTTTTCCTTATCTACATTAGCCGGCATTTATATTATCCTTTCAATAAAAATAATATTCTTTCTCGACAGAGGATATTCTGTCAAATAAAAACGGAATGTTACACGATTATAAATATATTACAACCCATTTTTTGATATTTTTTTAATATTTTTAATTTTTCCCCAATATTCAGGAATTAATACTATTGTCAATTTTTAAAGCGAACTTTCATTATCTCTGCTGCTGCGACATCTTTAATTAACTGATTCTTGTCATTCTTCGAAATGCTTTCCAGAACCTTAACGAATTTCTCTTCCTGATTTTCAGCGAGTAAGTATACCGCCATCATCCTGACAGGCCAATTAGAATTATATAAATTTTCAGATACAGCTTCAACAAGTTCATAATCAAGATGCAAAGACATCATTTCAGCCATAGTAAAAACTTTTACAACCCAGCCACCATTTTCGGGATTTTTTAATAATCCTGAATCATATATAAGTGCCGATTTCAACAAAGTTTTCATTCCATCAGAAAAGTATGTATGATAAGGAGAAGTACGGCCGGAAAGAGCTTCTTGTTCTTTTAAAAGACTTATAAATAGTTGGGAAGATTGAATTTTTTGTCCAGTCTTGCTCGTAGATACTGAATTTACTAAATTCCTGATACCCTGACCAGAAATAATGACTCCAGGCCTTGTTACTGTAACTGAAACGGGATTAATGCTGGCAAGCCTGTTGTTTACCCTTTCGTCTATGTTTACTGGATCAATATACAAAACAAAAGTTATATTCATTGATGCCTGTGGGTATGTTAAAAGCATTTCTCTCAATTCGCCGGTAATTAGTTTAATATTGACAATTTTACTTTTCCCCGGCTCTATTACTCCATTACTCTCAATTCTCTTGGAAACAAGATTTGGAATTCTCTTGCTCATATCACCATTGACTATCGCATCTATCCTGATATATCCTTTAAACATACTATCATCATTTATAACAAGAGGTTCAGAAGAATTATTTGTTATTGAAAATGCACTATCTAAATCACCTCCAAACGAGAACTCCTTTTTCCTGATATTAAAAGCAAATGAAAACATCTTTTCAGGCTTAGTAAAATCAGGAACTAATTTGCTTCCAAATAAATTAGTAATGCTTGCCTGGATAAAATCTGCATTTACTGGCGGAATATATTTTTCTCCATTTTTAGCCAGAATATCTTTAGCATGTTCGGCTTCAAAGGAACCCGGATCTCGTGAGATTGACTTGTTGAGATTTTCTATACCCTGATCTCCCAATCCCTCTTCAAGTTGGATTTGGGCAATAGCTAATTCTGATATCTGAGTATGCGGAAATTGATTAATAATTGATTTCGCTGTGCTGAATTCTTTCTTTTGTGTAAGTGAATAAACGAGCAAAGAAGTTTCTAAAGGAGAATTAGAATTAGCAGCAAATGCCCTGTTAGCCCATTCCATTGCTTTATCAGGCATTGGTAATACAAAACTGTAAAACCATGCCAGTTGAGCGTCTGTAATTTCAAGTGATTTTTCATTCAACAACTCAAGAGCTTTACTTTCTGCGTTACTGATAATTTTCAATGCAAGATTATCCTGACCAAGCTTACTGGCCGCCCTGCCAGCGAGGCTTTCAATCCTGATATCAAATTTCCCTGTTTTTCGTACAGATTCTGCTATTTCCAGGCACTTAATTTGATACTTATTGGAATTATAACAACTAATGGACCATGGAATATATATCTCTACTGGAAGAGCATCCGATGGATAAAGATATTTAAATACGTCGGAGCTATACTCATAAGCCATTGCAGCCAAGTCATATAACTGAAACTGTTCAAGGCTCTGACAAAAAGCAAGAACTGCTCGAAGGTCTATAGGATTTTCACGTAAATCCAAACGTAATCGTTCAAGATATTCCACCGGGCTTATTCTTGAAGAAGATAATTCATATAACTTACTGAAAGCTATCTTATTATATTTGTTAGCCTGATATGCTTGTCTAAAAGATTTTTCCGCTTCTTCTGATAAATTATTTTGAAGTTTTAGCATACCAAGATTAGTTAATAACTGGGAATTTAAAGCAGAATTTTTATTTTCAAAAATTCTTATCATCTGTTCAAGAAGAGTTTGCTTCTGGACAGATGATCCGGCTTGATTAATCAAAAATGAAACAGCTTCTGATGCAAGTTCAAAATCAGTATTCTCGTTAATATATTGCCTAAGAAGGGTATATACTAAGTTAAAATTAGTTTGCCCTTGAGCATCCATTGTTAATGCACGTCTCTCAGGAAACCTGCATATACATTTTAATAACAAGGAATGAACATCAGAATTATTCTCGTTAAGATTCATCGCACTGATTAAAAAAGAAATAGCCAATTCATTCTCAATATATGTTGTGTCATCAGAATTTGCCAGGTCGTAAGCAATTTCGTAGAATTTTTGGCTAATAGATGATGAGTATAAAGCAGCAGGCATTTCTGAATTCGCTATTGAGTTTAAAGGTGAACGCTCAGCGGCCAACACATAACTGCAGACTAAAACAAGTAATAAAATATATTTTATTTTATGAATATTTCGCATACGTCAATGTTTTTTAGCACTTAGGCCGATAAAAGTCAATTTTTTATTAACATAAACAATGTATATAGATTTTCTCTAAGCATTTATATATTTATCGTCTATTCCGGTGTGCTATTTAAGGAAATGAGAAAATTAAGGGATAAAATAAGATATTATCGCATCCAGCGGCGTGAAAATAATGATAACATTTCATTTCGTAGTTTTTTCGCAACAAGAATATACACTATAATTGCCGTTGGGATAATTGCAAGCAGTCTTATGCCATCGAATAATCTTGTGAAAGGTAAATTCTTCATCGCCAGAAGAATTAAAACACAAACTAAAGTCATAGCAAATGTTCCCGCGAGTGTTTTTATGGTATTTTCGAATAAACCATCCAATATTGCTGACTTTAATTTCCTTCTTAAAATTATTATGAGAATAACAACCTGAAAATACGAACAGACAGCCGTTGAGGCGGCCAGACCAGCCGTACCAATAAACCAAATGAGTGTAAGATTTAATATTACATTAGCAAAAACAGCAATTACCGCACTTTTTACAGGCGTTTTCGAATCCTGCATTGAATAAAAAGTCTTTGCCAGAATCTGCTGTCCAAAATAGCCGCACAATCCCAAAGAATAACAAATTAATGTTATAGTAACTTTATTCGTATCTTCCGCGGTAAATCTGCCATGTTGGAAAATGACGGAAAGAAGAGGCTTTGCTACAATAATGAGGCCTGCAGTCGCAGGACAGGCAATAAAGACTGCACCACGAAGGCCTTTTGATATTGTTTGGACAAGTGATTTATAATCACCTCTTGCGGCATCTGCGCTCATAACGGGAAATATTGCGGTAGCGAGAGAAATACCAAGCACTCCGAATGGAAGTTGATATAAGCGCTGGGCATAATAAAGATGAGATACGGAACCTCTCCACATCGGATAGAAAAATTTTCTGCCAAACAGCGTGAAAAATTCATCCTTACCTGCAGAACCGGAAAACCACCAGGCAATAAGGTCATCGCACAGAGTATTTAATTGTGTTACTCCCAGGCCGAGTATCATAGGAAGCATCATATAAAATATTTTTTTATAAGGCTCAGAATGCACACGCCATGAGAAATTTAGTATAACTCCGGCTTTTCTAAGAGGTGGAAGTTGAATATATAATTGAACAAAACCTGCCGCAAGAACGCCGAGAGAAACTACAACAAGCTGAGTTACGGCTTCTGTTTTCCATATCCATCCTGTTGCTATAATTGTACCAATTATGAAGATATTTAATACAATCGGCGCCAATGCAGGCATGGCAAAATGTTTGTGAACATTTAAGATTCCCCCAAGAATTGCCTCCATGCAGATAAATAACATATATGGGAGCATAATCAGGCTCAATGCCATTATTAATTCGGAGTCCGATGTTTTTGAACAGAAACGCAGGTACATCCACATACTTAATTGCCCGACAAGGACAAGCGCCGCGAGAAACATAAACATAACTGTCACAACAGTATTAAGAAGAGCAGATGCCTGTTGAGGATCCTTGTGAAGCACTTCAGAATAAACAGGAATTAATGACGCGGAAGCCGCTCCTTCACCAAAAAGCCTTCTGCTAAGATTCGGAATTCTGAACGCAATCAGCCATGCGTCAAGAAATCCTGTCGCTCCAAAAAAATGGCTATATGCCATATCTCGAAGCATTCCAAAAACCCTGCTTAACGCAGTTAAAAAAGCTATTTGTCTAAAACCTCTTATCATAAATTCCGTAGATCATGACTTGTCGCTTGGATTTCGTTACATCGAGTCACGGTTTAATTTTTTCTTGCCAACGTAAATGGCCTGCATCTTCCAATATTATTCAACATACCAACCGCCATCATATTTACCAGCAGACTCGAACCGCCATAGCTGATGAAAGGCAACGTTAATCCTGTAATCGGCATTATGCCCATTGTCATACCAATATTTTCAATAATTTCAACAACAAACATCGCGACTATACCGACCGCAAGCAATCTGCCAAAAGGATCTGTGTTATTGGATGCAATTTCCAGTCCGCAGGCTAATATTATGATATACAGAACAAGTAGTATGAGACTACCCCAAAATCCCCATTGTTGAGCAATTATTGCAAAAATAAAATCATTATGTCTCTCGTCAAGAAAATCATATTTAACAAATGGTCCCTTGCGAAAACCATAACCTGTGCCATTATCAATACCGCCCGATGCGATTGCGTATTTCGAGCGTATCAGGTGATAGCCCCATTTGGTTCTCCATTCTTTCTCAGTGAATTTCTCTCCAACAAGTAATTGACCAAACCACTCATGTTCTTCAGCGGTACTACGAATTTTTTCACTTTGCAGAAGAACACTGCTGATTCGTATTCGCTGATAAGGTCGCATTTTGAACCACATGATCGGACTTATAAGCATAGCCATTAATATTATGAGTAAAAGATGTTTTACTTTCGCACCAGCTACAAAAAGCATAGTGAACAATACCGGCATCATAAGCATTACTGTACCAAGGTCAGGCTCAAGCAAGATAAGTACCATTGGTATAAAAGTCAGGATAAACGGCCCAAGAAGAGCCTTGAAACGCCTGTAATTGCTTCTGTATCTCAAATACCATGCTAAAGCCAGAATATAGGCAAGCTTGCATAATTCTGACGGCTGAAGAGAAGGCAAAGTTCGACCTCCAACTTCGATCCATATCCAGCGATACGTATCGTGCTTAGGTCTGGCAAACGGAAGCTCAACTATATACTTACTTACAAGCAGAAGAACGAGTAAAACAATAATACCTGCAAATATCCAATAGCTGACAGCCCCGAATCGTCTGTAGTTAATTGCATTAACAACAAGAAAACCTGCAAAACCGATAGCCGCAAATACAACCTGCTTTTTCCAATTGCCAGCTAAAGCTCCAATTCGGTTAGACGGACTTGACTCAGCCGGATGACCAACGGCATAAATCGTAGCTATACCGATGGCAATCAGAGCAAATGTTGCCAGCAACAGGCATATCCTTACAGTTAGTAATCGTCCTTTTAAAAAGTTATTCATATTTCCAACATTAACATAGAATCGCTAAAATTGTACATTTTATCACAAAAATCACAAAATAAATCTTTTATAAAATAAAACTTGCTTACCCAATTTGACAAATTGAATATTTCTGGATATAATAAAACTTCACGGCTATCAATTTCGATATATGATAATAAAATAAGGAGAAAAGGAGATGGCACGTTATTTATTTCTTTTAGCAATTCTATTTTTTTTCACTTGTTACACTCTTGCTGATGATTCCGTTTATATCCCTGATACAAACTTGAAAGCCGCAATAGAAGCACAACTTGGAATATCAGATCCAAATACAACAGACATGCTTGAACTAACAAATCTTCAATCATCAAACATGAACATTTCAGACTTGACGGGCCTTAATTATGCTACAAACTTGAAATCGCTGAAATTGCCTGAAAATAAAATCAGTGATATATCACCATTGGCGAACCTGACAAATCTACAAAATCTTGGATTGAAAAAGAACCAAATTGATGATATTTCTTTATTAACCGGATTAACAAATCTGCAATGGCTGGATCTAAAAAATAATATTATTATTGATATATCACCATTGATGAGCCTGACAAATCTAAATTATCTAAATCTAATAAATAATCCTTTGAGTCATGATTCTTGCTTTATATATATGCCCATTATTGAAACTAACAATCCAGAGATTATACTCTACTATAATCCATGGTCGCCGCCGGTAAATTTTGCAGATGCAAATCTAAAACAGGCAGTGGAAGAACAACTATGTGTAATCAATCCCACGGAAGCACAAATGACCACATTGACGTATCTTTCAGCTAACGATAAGGGAATTACAGACATAAACGGTATTGAGTATGCTACAAATCTGCAGGTTCTTGAATTGGGAATAAATCAGATTAGTGACATTTCTCCTTTAAAGGAACTTATAAATTTGGAATGGCTGTGGCTAAATGATAATCAGATTAGCGACATTTCATCTGTGGCAGGATTGAAGAACTTGCAGGCGCTCGGGCTCGATAACAATAATAATATCAACGATATCTCACCCGTGGAAGGACTAACGAATCTCCATGGATTATTTATAGGAGGTAATAATATCAGTGATATCTCACCTTTGTCGAGTCTAATAAATCTCGATTCAATAGGACTTAGCGTTAATCAAATTATTGATATCTCACCTGTGGCGGGACTGACGAATCTTCAGCATCTATTTCTGGGTGCTAATCAAATCAGCGATATCTCACCTTTGGCAGAACTTACTAATATAGAGACGCTGGATATTGCGTTTAATCAAATCAGTGATTTATCACCTTTATTTGGATTAACAAACCTGCAATCACTTGCACTCGGAAACAATCAGATAGATAATATTACAGCATTAATCAATCTGACAAACTTGCAGAATCTTGATTTAAATCATAATCAAATCAGTAACATATCACCTATTGCCGGATTAACAAATCTACAGGACCTATATTTAGGAAACAATCAAATCAGTGATATATCATCTTTGGATAAACTAACAAATCTGCAATCACTAAGTCTTACCTCAAACTATATTAGTGATATCTCTCCACTGGAAGATTTAATAAATCTTTTGTTTTTAGAATTACACGTAAATCAAATCAGTAATATCTACCCTCTGGCCCAAATGACTAACTTAGAGTTTCTCGGCTTGAATGATAATCAAATTTCTAACATTTCACCATTGTACGGACTAACAAATTTATATGATCTCCATATGGTTAATAATCAAATAACTAATATCTCACCTTTAGTCGATATGAAAAATCTAAGGTGGTTGGAACTTGTGAAGAATCAAATCATCGATATAAGTCCAATATCCGTATT
Source organism: Sedimentisphaerales bacterium (assembly GCA_016936075.1). Classification (GTDB taxonomy): domain Bacteria; phylum Planctomycetota; class Phycisphaerae; order Sedimentisphaerales; family Anaerobacaceae; genus JAFGPS01. The sequence goes on from JAFGPS010000025.1 coordinate 36,738, forward strand.
GACAAATTTTATTTATTTGGATGTTAGTGCAAACAATCTAAGCTGGAAGTCTTATGATTATTACCTTCCTGTTATAAAAATTAATAATCCGAATGCAGAAATATTGTATGATCCGCCGCCATCCGGAGTAGCCCCATTTCCACAACCTTCGAACGGTGCAACTAATGTTGCTAAAGACATAGATTTAATTTGGTGGCCAGGAATTTTTGCTGATACTTATAATGTATATTGGGGAACAGATTATAATGATGTTAATAACGCAACTGTAGATTATCCGCTTGGTACAACTGGATACCATGACCTTACTACCAATAGCATCCATTTGGATAACCTTGCTTATAATACAACATATTATTGGAGGGTAGATGAAGTAAATTCTCCGCCCGCTCCTTTTATGTACAAAGGTCAGGTATGGCATTTCACTGTTGAGCCTTTTGCGTATAAAATTCCGTCTGAAAAGATTACGGCTACCGCAATAAGTAGTTACAGAAATAAAAATCCTAACAGTACAATTGATGAATCCGGACTTGACCAAGAAAATATGGATTTACATTCGGATGATTACTTTCATATGTGGTACAGTAGCGGTAATGATACTGAACCGGTTTGGATAAAGTATGAGTTTGATCAATCTTATAAACTATATGAAATGTACGTCTGGAATTATAACAATTCATATCTTGACAACTGCGGATTCAGGGATGTTACAGTTGAATATTCACAAGATGATGTGAACTGGACAGAATTACCCGATATACCAGAATTTGCAAAGGCTCCTATAGCAGATGGATATCAATACAATACTACCGTTGATTTTGGAGGTATATTAGCAAAATATGTCCGGCTTACAGCAAATAGTAACTGGAGTGATTCTTCAATACCGAATTACGGCCTAAGTGAAGTACGTTTTACATACATACCTTTACAGGCAAGAGAACCGTTCCCTGCGATTAATGCAAACAATGTATCTAACAATGTTACTCTAAGCTGGCGACCTGGTAGAGAAGCCGCTGAACATAATTTTTACCTCAGTTCTGATTTTCAGGATGTAAATGATAGTAATATACCCCTAAATACCCATACATCGACAAGTTATGGCCCCATATCTCTTGAACCAGACTGTACTTACTACTGGCGTGTGGATGAAGTTAATGAATCGGCAACACCTTCATTATGGCAGGGAAATATCTGGGGTTTTACTACCAGCCAATACATCGTTGTAGATGACTCCGAAGATTACAATGATATCGAATCTCATAGGATATTTGATATATGGTTGGATGGAAGAAGTGATCCTGAAAACGGTTCACTTATTGGTTATCCTTATCCTAATTTCAATGCAGGCGAACATTATCTGGAAATGTATATTCAACATAATGGATTATGGTCAATACCTATAATCTTTGATAACAGTACAGCAAGTTATTCTGAGGTTACTGTAAATACTAATGATTTAAGTATTGGCAGTGACTGGACCATAGGCTGGCCAGAGACTTTAGTATTATGGTTCTACGGTGATCATGGAAATCCCATGACAGAGCAAATGTATATTAAAATTAACAATGAAAAGATTTTCTATAATTCTAATTCTGATATTTCAATAGCAGAATGGAAACAATGGAAAATAAATCTTACAACTTTAGGTATCGATTTGAGCTGCGTTACAAGCTTTAGTATCGGTCTTGAGAAAACCGATGAAACTGGTGGCTCAGGTATAATTTTCGTTGATGATATTCGTCTATATCGAGATGATCCCAAGGAAGAGATATGGATAGAGGCAGAAGATGCAGATTCAATTACAACTCCTTTAATGATTTATGATGATCAAGAATCTTTTGGAGGTCAATATTTTGCTGTTCTTAGCGGCTACAATAGTGTAAATGAACCCCCATATCCTGATGGGACGGCAAGTTATATTTTTGAAGTATCAGGAGGTACATATAGAGTTCAAGCTAGATGTTCTTATTATGTTGATCAATACAATTCAGATTCTTGCTGGATTCGTATCAATGGTGCGACATTAAATACAACTACATTCGCAAACGGCTGGATTAAATGGAACAATATAGAACTTAATGATAGTTGGCATTGGGATATTGTTCATAGTACTGATGATGAAAATAAGCTTGTTGAGTTCGAGCTCGATCCCGGAATTTTCACGCTGGAGATTGGCTATAGAGAGGATGGCTTGTATTTAGATGCCATATTAATTACTAAAATTA